>JAFADT010000748.1 GCA_023424585.1 Pseudomonadota bacterium | reverse complement strand
GCACCACGGTGTTCGACTTCGCCCAGCCCCACTCGCCCACCTACAACAGCACCACCCTGCTGGCGAAGGAGGGCTACCCCATCAACAACGGCAGCTCCTTCGTCATGGCGCTCCAGTTCACCGACGCGGGCCCCCACGCCAACGCGGTGCTGACCTACAGCGAGTCCGGCGACCCGGCGTCCCCGCACCACGCGGACCAGACCCGGCTGTACTCCCAGAAGCAGTGGCGCCCCATCCTCTTCACGGACGCGGAGATCGCCGCGGACGAGCACCTGGTGGAGACCACCGTCTCCGGCGGGTAGTCACCTCCGCCTGACGGCCTGAAGCCCCTCGAGGGCCCCGGGAGCCACCGCGCTCCCGGGGCCTTCTTGTTTTCATGGGGAGTCACTGTTGAAAGTTGGCGCGAGGGACGGAATTCACAGACAGGGGGTGGGGGCCCTGGCGTCCGGGTCCAGCTTCTTCCAGTGGACATCCAAGAGGACCTCCGAGGCGAGTACACAGTCCGTGACGCCACGCGGGCCGGGCGGATGTGTCGTCTCAGCAATGTCAGCCTCCGGGGCTAGTTTCTTGACCGCGGCTGAAGAGCAGGATGTCCCCCAGGCCCAGGGAGAACGCCCGGAACGCGTACCGACCGGGACGGCCGCTGGGTCCGACACGAAGGAGTCGCGAACGCCATGGCACTTCCGGTCTACAAGACAGACGTCATCGACAAGGTGTTCTTCCTGCGCTGGGATGCTCCGCCGACGCCGGAAGAGATTCAGCAGGTCTTCCTGAAGATGCAGGCCGCCTACCAGCAGTATCAGCAGCCGCTGGTGTTGGTGACCATCGCTGGGGCGAAGTCCGCGGTCCCCAACAGCGAGCAGCGCCGGCACCTGTCCAACATGCTGTCGGACGCGCGGTCGCTGTTCTCGGAGATCCACGTCATCATCGAAGGCAACGAGCTGCAGCACAACCTCCAGCGCGTCATCGTGTCGGGGATGCTCATCGTCACGCGCACGTATGACGACCAGTTCATCCGCGTGCACAAGAACGCGGACGGGGCGGCGGGCTTCATCGCCCGGCGGCTGGGCGTGGATGGCTCGCAGGTGATGAACGAAGCGCGCTCGCGCGGCGTGGTGATGTAGTCCCCGGGGGATTCGGGGGCCCAGGATTGGGCCCCCGGCCCCGGAGAAGCGCGCGGGCCGCGCTCAGCCCCGGGCGCCCTGCCCCACCGGCCGGGCCGGCTGGGCGGCGCCGACGGAGCCTCGCACGTAGCGGTGGTCGAAGAGGTCCACGTAGAGGTACTCGGGCCAGGACACCATCGCGCGAGTCCCCAGCATCACCCCGCGCATGATCTCACTCACCATCAGCCCCGCGGCGGTGGTGGCGCCAATCACACACGTGGGCGCGTGGCCCTTTCCCTGGTAGCAGGCGTCCATGTACTCCTGGAGCATGTAGCTGCCCAGGTGCGGGATGATCTTCGGCAGGTCGATGCGGCCGTCCGGGAGGATGAAGAGCTCCTCGTAGAGGGGCGCGTCCGGCTGGAAGACGTGCAGCGCGGCGCCAAAGCCCAGCATGAGGCCGGTCATGATGGGGATGCCCGCCTGGCGGCACGTCTGGTGGAGCGACTCCTTGGCGCGGGCGCCCGCGATGTCGATGACCTCCACCACGTAGTCCACCGCCGGCAGGCCGCCCAGGCCCTGGAGCACGCCCGCCACGTTGTCGTCGGTGATGCCCTCGTTCACCGTCTGCACGCGCAGGTCCGGGTGGATGTCCCGGCACATGCGCTCCACCACGTCCACCTTGGGCTGGCCGAGGGTGCTCTCGAAGCAGCCCACCTGCCGGTTGATGTTGTGGCGCTCGTAGACGTCGAAGTCCGCGAGCGTCAGGCAGCCGAAGCCCAGGCGCGCCAGGTCCACGGCGCACTGGCCTCCGGCGCCGCCCACGCCGGCGACGAGCACGTGGGTGCTGGCGAGCTTGTCCATGGTCTGCGGGTGGAGGACGCCCAGGTTGCGCTGGAAACGGGGGTTCACGTTCGTCATGGAAGGGCCTCCCTACTTGCGCATGCAGACGTAGAAGTTCTCGCCGTAGTAGTCGTCGCCGTCGGCCACCAGCGCCTCGCTGAAGCCCACCTGCTCCAGCAGCTTCACGGCCTGGTCCGTGTCCAGGAAGGTGACCATCTCGTTGGGGTCCGTGGTGAGCCGCTGGGCGCAGGCGCGGTGGTGGTTCACCGCGTGCTGGAGCTTCTCCGTCCACCGGCCCTGCGCCTCCCACTCCTGGATGGAGTTTCGCAGCACCAGCTCCAGGTTGGGCCGCGGCCGCTTGTTGCTGGTCATGCACAGCACGCCGCCGGGCTTCAGGTGCGTCCAGGCCTCGCGCAGCACGGCCTCCGCGTCCCGCACGTAGAAGAGGACGTTGTTCATCACCACCGCGTCCGCGGCCCCCTCCACCTCCAGCGGGAACGACGACACGTCCCCCGGCAGCAGCGTCCAGCGGGCGCGCACCGCCTCCGGCTCCAGGGCGCGCCGGCGCACCGCCAGCGCGAGCATGGCCTGGTTGTTGTCGAACCCCACGACGCGCTGGCCCCGGCGCACCATGGGCTCGCTCACGAGCCCCGTGCCGCACCCCGCGTCGATGACGTAGGCGCGCTCCCGGGTGTCGCGGAGGATCTTCTCGCGCTGCCGCTGGTAGCACGGCAGCTCGGGGATCATCTGATCATAGCTGTGCGCGAAGTCGTTCCAGATGTTGTCGACGAAGACGGTCTCGGGCATGGGTCCTCCCCCTCGTTGGGGGGTCTGGGTGAGGCCTGGTGTTGTCCCCCGTCCCCTCGCCCCCCGGCGATTGCCCCTCCGTCCTCCCCTAACATCCAGGACTTGCCTGTTTCAGATGTATGTGTTGGATTGAATGAACAGACACGCCCTGGCGGGCGGGGGCGGCCCTCCGTTCACTCGCGCGGCCCCTGAGCCATCCGTGGTCCGCATGTCTCAGCCCTGAAGCACGCGCGGTGCTGCGCCTTTTCACTCGGAGAGGCTCAAGCATGGCGCCCGGTGGCCTTCACGCGTGAAGCTTGCCCTGCGGGGCAGGCCCAATGAAATCAATGACTTGGCTCCTGGCGCGGAAGGTGCTCCTGGGGCTCTCCGCACCTTGGACCTGGATGCCGGTCCCAGGGGCTTCCCTGCGTGGGGGACCCGCATGCGAGTGGAGGTCGGTATGCGTAGGACAATGAGCCTGTGGGCGATGCTGGTGTTGTTCGTGGCACTGCGCGCGACGCCGGGGGACGCGCACGAGGCCACGCTCCAGGTGGATCCCTGGGTGCGTTCGCTGGTGTCCGCGGGGCTGGCCGCGTCCAGCGCGAAGCGCGAGGCGCTGGGCGGCGGGCTGGCGCACTACACCTGGAGGGTGCGGGTGGGCCAGGGCCGGTACGACGCCGTCACCGTGCACCGGGTGGTGCGCGAGTCATACCCGTGGGTTCCGGCGCGGACCCGCCGCGCGGTGTTCATGGTGCACGGGGACCTGTGGGGCTTCGTGCCCGCGTTCCTCACGCACACCCGCGTGACGACGACGCCGGAGAGCCGCTCCCTGGCGGCGTTCCTCGCGAGCGAGGACGTGGACGTGTGGGGCCTGGACCTGCGCTGGGTGAACGTGCCGCAGGCGGAGACGGACTTCGCGTTCATGGCGGACTGGACCCTGGGGACGCACGTGCAGGACGTGGGCACGGGCCTGGCGCTGGCGGACGGGGTGCGGCGGCTGTCCGGCAGCGGGGGCAAGGACCGGATGTTCCTGCTGGGCTGGAGCCGGGGGGCGACCATCGGCTACGCGTACCTGGACGCGGAGTCGCAGCGCCCGCGCGGACAGCGCCGCGTGGACGGCTTCGTGCCCGTGGACATGGTGCTGCGCTTCGCGCCGGACGCCGTCGACCAGCGCCAGTGGGCGTGCGACCGGTACGTGGCGCTCCAGACGGCCCGCGACGAGGGCCGCACGGAGGGCGGCCTCCTGGGGCCCGCGCCCGGGATGCCGGTGCGGGAGCTGGGCCGGCTGGCCGACGAGGCCCCCAACGACCCCTCGAGCATGCCGGTGAAGCTCGCGGGCGGCGCTCCCCCCACCAACCGGCAGGCCGCCATCATCGCCGCCGGGAACACCGGGGCCCTCCTCGATCCGCTCAAGCCGTTGACGCCGGGCTATCACCTGGCGGGCAGCGTCACGGACATCGCCGGCAGGCCCACCAGGACGGCCTTCACGCCGGAGCCCACCCTGTTCGACTACTTCCAGCAGGCGGCGCCCTACCAGAGCCTCAACGAGGTGGTGGAGACGGAGGCGCAGCTGTGCGGCCTGGACGTGCCCTACGACGACCACCTGAAGGACGTGAAGGTGCCGGTGCTGTACGTGGGCGCGGCGGGCGGCGTGGGCAGCTACGGGGAGTACTCCACGCGCCTCCTGGGCAGCACGGACGTCACCCGCCTCATCGTGCGCAGCCGCCCGGAGGCGCAGCGCGCGCTGGACGTGGGCCACGCGGACCTGTTCCTCGCCCGGGACGCGCGCGTGCGCGTGTGGCGGCCCATCCTCCAGTGGATGGAGGCGCGCTGAGGGGCGCTACTCCGCCTTCCACAGCCCGTGGCGCCGGGCGCGGCGGCCCAGCGTCACGGGGTCCATGCCCAGGGCCACGGCGGCGCGGCGCAGGACGCCGCCATGGCGCTCCAGGGCCTCGCGGATGAGCTCGCGCTCCACCTGCTGGAGCCGGGCCCGCAGCGAGCCGTCCCCCATGAGGTCCGCGCGGGGCACGGTGTTGTTGACGAGCGCGGGCGGCAGCAGGCGCCGGGTGAGCATCTCCCCGGGCCGGGACAGGAGCACCGCCCGCTCCACCACGTTGCGCAGCTCGCGCACGTTGCCCGGCCAGCCGTAGCCGTGCAGCACCTCGTCCGCGTCCGGGGCCACGCCCGTGGCGGAGCGCTTGAGGGTGCGGTTGAACTGCTCCACGAAGGCCCGGGCCAGCTCCGGGATGTCCTCCGGGCGCTCGCGCAGGGGCGGGATGTCGATGGTGAAGCTGTTGAGCCGGTAGAAGAGGTCCGCGCGGAAGCGGCCGGCGCGCACCTCCTCCCCCAGGTCCCGGTTGCTGGCGGCCACCACGCGCACGTCCACGTGACGCACCTGGGTGCCGCCCACCGGGCGGACGTCGCCCGTCTCCAGCACGCGCAGCAGCTTCGACTGGAGGTTGGGCGTGGTGTTTTCGATCTCGTCCAGGAAGATGGTGCCGCCGTTGGCCAGCACGAAGAGGCCCGGGTGGTCCGACACCGCGCCGGTGAAGGCCCCCTTCACGTGGCCGAACAGCTCGCTCTCCAGGAGCGTCTCCGTGAGCGCGCCGCAGTCCTGCACGACGAGCGGCAGGTCCCCCCGGCCGGAGAGCCGGTGGAGGATGCGCGCCAGCACCTCCTTGCCGGTGCCCGTCTCGCCCTGCAGCAGCACCGCCACCCGGTGGGGGGCCACCAGGCGCACCATCTCCATCACCCGCTGCATGGGCGGGCTGCGGAAGCCCACGTCCTCGCCGTGGCGGCCCACGCCCACAACCGGGGCCTGGGCCAGCGCGCGCTCGCGCAGGAGGTTGCGCTCCAGCTCCAGCGCCATGCGCCACTGCTCCGTGCGGAAGCCGTGCTCGCGCCCCGCCTGGAGCACCGCGGCCCGCACGGCGTCCGGGTCCGGCCAGGGCCCCAGCGCCCGGTAGATGCGGCCGGTGTTGAAGAGGGCCACCAGCCGCTCCGGGGCCGCCGGGGCGCAGTAGACGATGCGCGGGGCCAGGTCGCTGGGCGGCCCCGCCCCCGTGGGGTCCACCTCCGCGCGCCGCTCGGCCAGGGACTCCACCATCGCGAGCGCCCGCGACTCGTCCTGGCCGCACACCAGGAGCGCCGCCATGTCCCCGCGAGACAGGAGCGCGTGCACCTCCTCCTCGGTGGGGGCGAAGTGCGGCGTGGCCACGCCGTCCAGGGCCTGACGCACCGCGCGGGTCTCCTCGTCCGAGGCGAAGGCGGCCACCACCTGCAGGTGGGCCGTGGCCAGGTAGCGCGCCAGCTTCACGCCGTCCGCCGCGTCGAAGGCGCCGAAGCTCACCCCCAGCGCGGCCACCGTGCCCCCGCCGCCCGCGGTGTCGTGGCGCCAGCGCACCATGCCGTGCACCCGCACGTGGGCGCCCGTGTCCGGCAGTGAGAAGGCCATCTCCACCGGCTCGTTCTCGTGCGGGCCCTCCGAGGGCCGGCGCGGCGTGGCGATGAGCCCGATGCCCGTCTCGCTGATGTTCACGGACCAGCAGCCATGCAGCGCCGGCTGGGTCACCACCTTCACGTACAGCGGCTTGCGCTCGCTCCGGGGCACCTGAACGGACGCGGGGCGCGACATGGGGTGCGTCACTCGACCGGCCTCATGGCCGCCACACGGCGGGCTTCCTGGCAATCCACGGACATTCCAGCGGGGGGTTCTGCCTGATTCTCCCGTCATCGCAAGTCGACGGCAAAGGGGGAGGCCCCCGGGCCCGTCGCAACTGGCCACGGGTCCACAATGCCCTGCCCGGAATGCGACGGACCCGCCCCCCACACCGCACCACAGCCCGCGCGCCCGAGACACCGTGCTCCGGCGGTACGCGTCCCACGCGACGCGCTGTATCGCCCCTGCCGGGGTGCTGAAGGTTTCCACCCAGACCGTCTGAGTTTGATGTCTGTCTTTCGCCTTCGAACCTGCCCGGCGTGCAGGCGGGCTCGACGTCGCTTGTGTTCGAAATAGAACTTCGGTATTCGCTTTATCACCTTGGAGCACGGCAGCCTTTTCACGCTGCCGGATGGAGCACGCGAACACACGACACGCTGTCTTTCTCCTCCCGTCGACACGGCCCTGTCGAACAGGTCCGGGAGTACGAGAGGGGACTGCCCCGCCGTAAAGCCAGACATCCCCCGGCCATGCCCCTGTCTCCTGTCGTTGGAGCATGGCATTTCACTGCCTGTCCTTTCCCCCCGGGCCACCCCCTTGAAGAAAACCCTCCTCCTGGTTGAAACGTTGTTCGTCCTGGGCGCTGTCGGCTGTGGCGCCCCGGATGGTTCCCTTCCGGCGGATGACCGCCAGCCCTCGCTCGAGACGTCCGGCGAGGACCTCACCACCACCAGCTGCACGCAGCTCACCCCCGCCAGCGTGAAGGCCAGCGGCGACGACGGCACGGGCAGCATCGCGAAGAACACGCTGGATGATCAGCTCACCACGCGCTGGAGCAGCCTGGGCAAGGGCCAGTGGATCGACTACGACCTGGGCGCCACCAAGAGCGTGGGCGCGGTGTCGGTGGCCTGGCACGAAGGCAACGCGCGCGTGAACACCTTCAGCATCTCCGTGTCGCCGGACGGCTATACCTATACACAGGTCTACAGCGGCAAGAGCAAGGGCACGACCACGGCGGCGGAGACGTACACCTTCACGCCGGTGAGCGCGCGCCGGGTGCGCGTCACGGTGCAGGGCAACACGCTCAACGACTGGGCCAGCATCGCGGAGGCGCGTCCGTGCGCCGGCGCGGCGACGTCCCCCACCCCGAGCGGCGTCGTGTGGCGGGGCGACTTCGAGTCCGGCAACCGCAACCAGTGGGACGGCACGCAGATGATGTCCGCGGACCGGCTCCAGGTCATCGCGTCGCCGGTGCGCGAGGGCGGCTACGCCCTCAAGGCCACGGTGAAGCAGGGCGATGACCCCATCAACTCCAGCGGCAACCGCAACGAGCTCTTCAAGCAGACGAAGGAGGCGACGGGCTCCGAGTACTGGTACCGCTGGAGCACGCGCTTCGCGCCGGACTTCCCCAGCGTGAAGACGTGGCAGCTCTTCACCCAGTGGCACCACGACGGCTGCTGCGGCTCACCGCCGGTGGAGTTCTACGTCTACGGCGAGGAGATGCGGCTCAACATCGGCGGGTCGCCGGGCACCATCGTCTGGACGACGCCGCTGGTGCGCAACACGTGGCACGACTTCATCTTCCACGTGAAGTGGTCCCCCAACGCGAGCGTGGGCTTCGTGGAGCTGTACTACGACGGCAAGCTGGTGCTGCCCAAGCGCAACATCGCGACGCAGTACTCCGGGCAGCTCAACTACCTGAAGATTGGCCTGTACCGGAATGACACCATCGCGCCGGTGGGCGTCGTCTACCACGACGGCTGGGTGATGGGCCGGACGATGGCGGACGTGCTGGACGCCAACTACCAGCTGAAGTGAGACACGCCGGCCGCGGGCCCCGGTAGTCGCCGGGGCCCGCCCCGGGATAGGCTTTCCGCCAGTCCCTGACGGAGGAGCCGTCCCATGCGTCTGTGCGCCGCGCTGACCGCGCTGTCCCTGCTGGCGTCCTGCACCACGACCTACGCCATTCCCAAGCCGGAGCTGGCGCGGCTGGATGGCTTCCGGGACGACAACGCGGCGCTGATGCGGGAGCTGGGCGACGTGATGCTCAACCGCCCCACCGAGCGCAAGCGCACGGTGCGGGACGTGGAGGGCCAGCCGCACCAGTTCTCGTCCGACACGCCCCTGGCGCTGGCGCGCGTGTCCGCGCAGGCGGAGGCGGAGTTCCAGCGCTTCATCGCGGTGGGCGTGGACGGCGAGCGCTTCCGGGGCGTGCCGCTGAAGGGCTCCACCGCCAACGCCTCCGCGCCCGCGCTCGTGGTGCCCCTGTCGGAGGTGGACCACGCCCAGTTGCGCGAGTTCAGCCTGGGCAAGACGCTGCTGCTGACGGGCGGCATCGGCGCGGTGGTGCTCGGGTCGCTGGTGGTGGCGAGCATGTTCTTCGAGCCCACCACCGGCTCGGACCCGGACGACCGCGGGGGTGTCATCAACCTGGACGGCCCCCGGCCCCGGGCGGTGCCGGCCCCGCCGTTCTGACCGCCCCCCGTCAGCGCGCGTCCGTGCGCTGGCGCAGGAGCCCCTCCTGGGCCACGGAGGCCACGAGCCGCCCGTCGCGGGTGAAGACGTGCCCGCGCGCCAGGCCCCGGGCGTTGCCGGCCCAGGGGCTCTCCATGGTGTAGAGCAGCCAGTCATTGACCTTCAGGTCGCCGTGGAACCACAGCGCGTGGTCCAGGCTGGCCATCTGGAAGCCCGGCTTGAGGAACGTCTGCGCGTGCGGCTGGAGCGCGGTGCCCAGCAGGTTGAAGTCGCTGGCGTACGCGAGCACGTAGCGGTGCACCTGGGGCTCGTCGGGCATGTCGCCGTCGGCGCGGAACCAGACGTGCTTCACGGGCGGCTCGGCCTTGGGCTCGAAGGGGTCCACGTACGTGACGGGGCGCATCTCGATGGGCTTGGCGGAGAGGAACTTCTCCCGGTGCCGCTCGGACATCCGGCCCGCGTGGCGCCCCAGGAGCTCCAGGTCCGTGGGCAGCGACTCCGGCGGCGGCACGTCCGGCATGGTGGCCTGGTGCGTGAAGCCCGGCTCCTCTCCCTGGAAGGACGCCATCAGCGTGAAGATGGGCTGCCCCTTCTGGATGGCCACCACGCGGCGGGTGGTGAAGCTGCCGCCGTCGCGCACGCGGTCCACGGTGTAGACGACGGGCAGGCCCGCGTCCCCGGGGCGCAGGAAGTAGCCGTGCAGCGAGTGCACCGTGCGCGGCTCCTCCACCGTCTGGCTGGCGGCGGACACCGACTGCCCCAGCACCTGCCCTCCGAAGAGCTGCCGGAAGCCCAGGTCCTGGCTGGCGCCACGGAACAGGTTCTCCTCGATGGGCTCCAGCTTCAGGAGCCCCAACAGCTCGTCCAGCACGCGGCTCATGTCCATCCTCCCGTTTTGACGCACCCCGTCTTTACTCCAGCTCCCGGTCCCCGCGCGCGGGCCAATGCAGGTGGAAGCGGTGCACCAGCTCCCGGTCCTTCGCCTGGAAGGCCAGGTGCACGCGCGCGGTGGGCTCGCGGTCGTTGCTGAGGAAGAGCTCGTCCGCGGCCAGGTGCCGCTCGCTCTCGTTGAAGACCGGGAGGCCCATCACCTCCAGCACCGCGCGGGAGAAGCGCTTGCTCGCCTCCAGGTCCCGGACCTGGAGGTGGACATGGTCGAACATGCGGCCGTGGTGCGGTTCCATGGTCTACCTCCCGTGACTTGACGGGGGCTGTCTGTCTTGCAGGCAGCGGACCCGCGACCATCAGAGCGGCAATTCGTGCATGTCAAGGTGCACCCGCCCGGGAAGTCGTGAAAGCGGCAGCAACTTCCACAAAAGCGCGAGCGCGCGGCGGCGGGACGACGCAGCTTCGTGCGATAGTCCGCGCCACTTCGCTGTTCTTGCCTTCAGGAGGGTCGCCGCGATGTTCATCGAAATCATCGTCCTGCCCCGTGAAGAGCAGTCCCCGAAGCGGCGCCCGGCCAAGGCCCCCAAGGCCTCGGAGCCGCGCGGCCGGGGGGAGCTGGCCCAGGAGTGGCGCGAGGAGGGCAAGGCCTTCCACAACGCCGTCCTGGAGTTCATCAAGGCCCACCACCTGCTGGGCGCGGTGAAGTGGATGAGCGAGCCGGGCCTCCTGCCCCAGGTGACGCTCATCGCCTCGGAGCGCGTGCTGGAGAAGCTCCAGGCGGAGCCCCGCTTCGCCGCCGGCCGCTCGCTGGCCATGAACCTGCAGACCTGAGCGCCGTCCGCTCCCCCGGCGCCTCCCCCGTATTTCCAACGTGGCGTCAGCCCGTGCCCCCCGCGTGAGCTCTCCCGCGGCGCGCCCGGGCGTGGCTCGCGTGCGTCACCGTTGGGTTGGCAGAAAAACCTGTCTCATCCTGTTTCACTCTGCTCTCCTGCTTGACTGGCTCATCTTGAATTCCACAGGATGCGCCCCGCCCCACGAGGTCTGGCCACCCGGTCCGGACCGGGACGTGGGTGCCCCGTCGTGCCTCCCGGCAGTGCGTCCCTCGCCTGGAATCGGAGCGGAACATGCGTTTGAAGAACCTGGCCTCCCTTGTCGTGTCGTTGTGCTGCGCCACCGCATCCGCCGAGCAGCCGCGTGACAAGGAGGTGTTCATCACCCTCGGGTCGGAGACGGTGGAGACGGTGCGCTCGTCGTTCCGCGCGGTGGGGGCGATGGCGCCCACGCTGGTGCGCGAGGCGAACGGGGTGAGCGTGCTGAAGCTCACCGAGTCGCAGCTGGGTGACGTGTCCGCCATCATGCACGACCGGTATCACCGCTGCGCGGGCTTCATGGCGCACGACACGCAGGAGGCGGCGCTCGCGGCGCTCACCCCCGCGCAGCCCACGCAGTCGCTGGTGGGCTACACGCTGGACAACGCGCCGGTGGTCAACTCGCTCTTCACCGGCCTGCAGGAGGCCAGCATCCGCGGCATCATCACCCAGCTGTCCAGCTACACGAACCGCTACTACAACAACTCCACGGGCGGCACGCAGGCGGCCACCTGGCTCAAGGACACCTGGACGTCCTACGCCAGCGGCCGCGACGACGTGAGCGTGCAGCTGTATACGCACGCCGGCTGGACGCAGCCGTCCGTCATCGCCACCATCACCGGCGCCGTGTACCCGGACGAGGTGGTGGTGATTGGCGGCCACCTGGACTCCATCAACAACACGGGGAGCTCCTCCAGCTTTCCCACGGCGACGGCGCCGGGCGCGGATGACGACGCCTCCGGCGTGGCCACGCTGTCGGAGGTGTTCCGCGTGGCCATGGCCAAGGGCTACAAGCCGGCGCGCACGGTGAAGTTCATGGCGTACGCGGCGGAGGAGGTGGGCCTCAAAGGCTCTCAGGCCATCGCGCAGGCGCACTACTCCGCGAACATCAACGTGGTGGGCGTGCTCCAACTGGACATGACCAACTACCGCGGCTCCACATGGGAGGTGACGCTCGTCACGGACAACACCAACGCGGCGCAGAACGCGTTCCTGGGCAACCTCATCGACACGTACACGGGATATTCGCGCACCACCATCACGTGCGGCTACGGGTGCTCCGACCACGCGGCGTGGAACGAGCAGGGCTACCCGGCGTCCATGCCGTTCGAGGCGCTGATGAACCAGCACAGCCCCTACATCCACTCCGCCGACGACACGCTGGCCAACAGCACGGATGGCCAGAGCGGCAACAACGCCAACAACGCGCTGAAGTTCGCGCGCATCGGCGCCGCGTACCTGGCGGAGCTGGGCAAGGGCACCATCCCGGGCCTGCCCACGGACACCACGCCCCCCACGGTGTCGCTCACCGCTCCGGCGAGCGGCGCCACGGTGACGGGCACCACCGCCATCACCGCGACGGCCAGCGACAACGTGGGCGTCAGCAAGGTGGAGTTCCTGGTGGACGGCGCGGTGAAGGGCACCGTCGTCTCCTCGCCGTACAGCTACGCGTGGGACAGCCGCACGGTGGCCAACGGCGGCCACACGGTGGCGGCGAAGGCGTATGACGGCTCGGGCAACACCGCCACCACGACGGCCCGCACGGTGACGGTGTCCAACGTGTCCACGTCCGGCACCTACGACACCACGCTCAAGACGGTGCGTTGCAGCGCGGCCGCCGCCAGCTGTGACAGCGGCACGCTCTTCAACGGCCGCGGCACCAAGGGCCCGGAGAAGAACACCCCCAACACGCTGCGCGGCACGTGCGGCGACGGCAGCGCGGGCACATACAAGAGCGACGAGTCCGTGGAGGCCGTCAAGGTGTCCACCCTGGACGGCTCCAACTTCGCCGCGGGCAAGCAGGTGAAGGTGGAGGCCACGATCTGGGCCTACGCGACCCCATCGCTGGACCGGCTGGACCTGTACTACACGGCCAACGCCACCGCGACGACGCCCACCTGGACGCTGCTCACCACCCTCACGCCGACGGTCGCGGGCGCCCAGACGCTGTCCGCCACGTACACGCTGCCCTCCGGCGCCAACCAGGCCGTGCGCGCGCAGTTCCGCTACAGCAGCGGCAGCCCGACCAGCGCGTGCGTCTCCAACGACTACAACGACCGCGATGACCTGGTG
>JAFADT010000734.1 GCA_023424585.1 Pseudomonadota bacterium | reverse complement strand
TACCCCAGCCACGAGGTGATGAAGCAGTGCCACGAGGCGTCGGGCGCGGAGCTCGTCACGGTGGCGGTGCGGCGGTTGGACCTGAAGGCGACGGGCGAGGCGTCGCTGATGAACTGGATCGACCGCGGCAAGATGCGGCTCCTGCCCAACACGGCGCTCTGCTACACGGCCGAGGACGCGGTGCGCACGTGCCGGCTGGCCGAAGAGCTGGGCATGAGCAAGTGGGTGAAGCTGGAGGTGCTGGGCGACGAGAAGACGCTCTACCCGGACGTCGAGGAGACGGTGAAGGCGGCGCGCATCCTGGTGAAGGAGGGCTTCACGGTGCTGCCCTACACCAGCGACGACCCCATCACCGCGCGCAAGCTGGAGGACGTGGGCTGCGCGGCGGTGATGCCGCTGGCGGCGCCCATCGGCAGCGGGCTGGGCATCCGCAACCCGCACAACCTGCGGCTCATCCGCGAGGTGGTGAAGGTGCCGGTCATCGTGGACGCGGGCGTGGGCACGGCGTCCGACGCGGCCATCGCGATGGAGCTGGGCGTGGACGCGCTGCTGATGAACACCGCCATCGCCGGCGCGAAGGACCCGGTGCGCATGGCCGTGGCCATGAAGAAGGCCGTGGAGGCCGGCCGCGACGCGTTCCTGGCGGGCCGCATCCCGCGCAAGGCCTACGGCTCCGCGTCCAGCCCCCTTGAAGGGCTCGTGGAGTAGCGGTGCCCGCCCTGCCCCGCCTCGTGGTCATCACGGACTGGCGGCTGCCCCGGGCGCGGTTGTTGACCGCGCTGGAGCGGGCACTGGAGGCGGGGCCGGACGTCGCCGTGCAGCACCGCCACCCGGAGGCCTCCGGGCGGTTGTTCCTGGAGGAAGCGCGGCTCCTGGCGGAGGTGTGCCGGGGCCGGACGCTGTTCGTGAACGGGAGGCTGGAGGTCGCGCTGCTCGTGGGCGCGCACCTGCACCTGCCCGCGTCGGGTCCCTCCCCCCGCGACGTGCGGCCGCTCCTCCCCGCCGGCCGGTGGGTGAGCGTGGCGGTGCACGACGCGCGCGAGGCGGAGGCCGCGGCGGGAGCGGACCTGGCGCTGGTGAGCCCCGTGTTCGCGCCCGGGTCCAAGCCCGGGGACACGCGCGACACGCTGGGGCCCCACGGGTTCCGAGGACTCGCCAAGCGGCTGCCCTGCCCGGCCCTGGCGCTGGGGGGCATGACGCCGGAGCGCGCCCGGGAGGTGCCAGGGGCCTGGGGCGCCGCGGTCATCTCCGCCGTGCTGGAGGCCGAGGATCCGCGCGAGGCGGCCCTGGCGCTGCTGGCCGCCTGCGCGCCCCCGTGAGCCCGAGGCGGCGCTATGCTGCGCGGCCGTGACGCCCTCCCCGACCTCCGTCGAGCTGCGCCCGCTCGCCACCGGAGAAATCATCGACCGCGCGGCGACGTTCTGGCGCGCGCACCTGAAGCCCCTGTTCGTGCTGTGCCTGGGGTTCGACCTGCTCAACTACATCGCGGTCAAGGCGTTCACCGTCGTGATGACGCGCACGGTGGGCGTGCTCCCCGGGCTCGGGAGCAAGGCCCCCGCGGGCGCGGACCCCACGCAGGCGCTGAGCCAGTCCGGCATCATGCTGGGGTTGATGATGGTGCTGTACGTGTTCCTGGTGTGGAACTTCTGGGTGGCCACCACGGCGGCGGCCCGGTACGTGGTGCCCGCGCAGTTGGGGGAGCCGGTGCGGCCCTCGGAGGGCCTGCGGCGGGCGGCGTCGCGCCTGGGCACGCTGACCGCGACATACCTCCTGTCCATCCTGTGGTCCGTGGGCGTGACGCTGGTCCTGTGCCTGCCCGGGTCCCTCGTGATGGGGCTGGGCGTGGTCGCGGCGGTCACCGGCAAGGGCTCGGGGGGCAGCACGGCGCTGAGCATCGCGTTGATCATCATCGGCGCCGTCGTGCTGGGCCTGGGCGCGCTGGCGGCGGTGCTCTGGTACTTCCTGCGCTTCATGCTCCTGCCGCCCGTGCTGGCCATGGAGGACGTGGGCGCGTGGGCGGCCTTCAAGCGCTCCGGGGCCCTGCTCAAGGGCCGCGTCGAGCCGGGCTTCATGGGCCGGGGCACGGTGCGCGCCATGATCCTGTCCACGGTGGTGGGCGGAATCCTCATCGCGGTGAGCCTGGTGTCGGGCCTGCCCGCGTGGATCGTCCGGCTCGCCTATGGCGGCAACCTGCTGGACCCGGCGTCCCAGGCGGCCATTCCCCAGGCGCTGCTCGTCCCCGCGGAGCTGTTGCAGGTGGTGGGGCAGTCCTTCTTCACGCCGCTGAGCTTCGTGGTGTCCGCGTTCTTCTACGTGGACATGCGCGTGCGCCGCGAGGGCCTGGACCTGGAGCGGCGGATCGCCACCGTGGAGCCGGTGACGCCGGCGCCCTGAGCTCCCGTGCCCGCCCTGCCCCTGCTCCTGCTGCTGACCGCCCGGCCCCCGTGCATGGACCGGGAGGCCGTGTCGCGCCGGCTCGAGGACACGGCGCGCTCGACCCCTGACGCGTTCAACGCGGAGGTGAACCGGCTGGTGGAGGCGCTGGACGGGGTGCCCCTGCCGCCCGGCTCCTCCGGGCAGACGGCGCCTGACCGGGCCGGGCAGCTCTCCGTCTACCTGGAGGCCGTGTGCGCGCTGGACGCGGAGCCGACGACGTCTCCTTCGGTGACGAGCGAGCCGGAGCGGCTGCGCGCCGTCCTCGACCGGCCGGAGTTCGCGAGGGCCCGGCAGCGGAACAGCGACCTGCTGACGCGCCTCCTGCGCGAGCTGCAAGACTGGCTGGAGGGCCTCTTCGAGTCCCGAGGGGCGCAGGGCTTCGCGGTGGCCACGCGCGCGGTGATGCTGGGCGTGGCGCTGGCGGTGGTGTTGTTCGGCGTGCTGCGGGTGCGCTGGCGCCGGAGCCGCAAGGCCATCCCCGCGCAGGCGATGGAGGGCGAGGCCGCGCCCCTGCGGCTGGACACCCCCGGAGAGCACCTGGGCCGCGCGCGCACCGCGCTGGAGACGGAGGACGCGCGCGAGGCCATCCGCGAGGGCCTGCTCGGCCTGCTGTCCGCGCTGGAGCAGCGCCAGCTGGCGAGACCAGACCGCGTGAAGACGAACCGCGAGCTCGCCGCGGAGCTGCCCTCGCGAGGCGCGCCCGCGCGCGTGACGGGTGAAGTGGAGCGGCTGGTCGGCTGGTACGACCAGGCCTTCTATTCGCTGGAGCCCGTGTCGCGGGAGGCGGCCACCCGCTTCGTGGAGTCCGTGGAGCAGTTGCACGGGTCGCTCGCGGAGGGTCGGCCATGAGGAACGCGCGCGTCGCGGTCGTCCTGGGCCTGTTGATCGCCGTGGCGCTGGCGGTGGGCCTGGCCTCGCACGAGGCCCCGCCGGATTCCCCCGTGCCGTCCATCACGAACCCGGGGCCCCTGGGGCTCAAGGCCCTCTTCGTCTACTTGCAGGAGCGCGGACGGGACGTCAGCGCGCAGACGGCGTCCCTGGGCTCGATTCCCGCCGGCACGCGGACGCTGGTCATCGCGGCGCCGCAGGCCCAGCCCGTCACGAAGGAGGAGGTCGCCGCGCTGGAGCGCTTCGTCCGGGGGGGCGGCACGCTCGTGTACCTGTCTCCGCACGCGCTGGGCGAGCACCAGCCGGGCATGGAGGACTGGCTGCGCATCGTCTCCGGCGCCCTCCCCGGCACGAACCACCAGGGCCTGGCCTCAGAGTGGGTGGATCCCGCGGGAGTCACCGTGGACGTGTGGCTGCCCGCGGGCGCGCTGCGCGACCTGTCGCTCCTGCGCGTGGCCCGGGATCGGAGCCTGCGAATGGAGCACGAGGACGCGGTGCCGCTCGCGGGCCTGGGCGGCGCGGGCGTGCTGTGGCGCTGGGGGCTGGGCCAGGGTGAGGTCTACGTCGCCGCGGGCCCGGATCTCGCGGAGAACCGGCGGCTGGAGCTGCTCGACAACCTGCGCTTCTGGGATGCGCTCGCCGCGCGCGGGCCCCTGCGCTTCGACGAGCTCCACCACGCCGTCGTCACCCGCCCGCCCCTGTCCCGGGGCCTCTGGGTCTTCATCGCCCAGAGCCTCGCCGTGGGGCTCGTCTACGTCGTCTCCCGGGGCACGCGCTTCGGCGCGCCCCGGCCCTTGCGCGTGGAGCGCCACCGTTCGTCGCGCGAATACGTGCGCTCCCTGGGCTGGCTCATGCGCCGCGCGAAGGTGGAGGCGGAGCTGCTGCCGGAGCTCGACACGGGCCTGCGCCGCCTGATGCAGGAGCGCCTGGGCATCCCCCCGTCCCTGCCGGACGCGGAGGCCGCGCGCCTCCTGGAGGAGACCTGCGGCGTGCCCGCGCGCGACTACCTGGACGCGAAGGAGGACCTCCTGCGCACGAAGGCGCGCACGCCCATCCGCCCCGGGGACTACACCCGCCTCGCGCGCCGCTACGCCCTGCTGGAGCGCCGCGTGACGGGCCGCGCCTGACCGCGATCAGGCCTTTGCGGACAATGCGTTGATGACTTTGAGACTGACGACACGGAAACGAACTCCCGCTCAAAAGAATCGCATCATCCGATCTGGCACTACCCGCTGATAGCTCAGCATTGAGCAATGAATAGCGCACCATCAAGGATACCTCCCTGGAAGCCGAAGGATCCCCTCATTTAGCGAGTTGATCAGCACACGCTTGCTTGGCCGCAGCGTGCGAAGGTGCTGGCACCCGCGCCAAGAGGAGGCCACCATGACGCGCAAGGTGGCCATTGACGAAGAGCAGGTGCGGGC
>JAFADT010000177.1 GCA_023424585.1 Pseudomonadota bacterium | reverse complement strand
GGCTACGCCCGGGCCGTGGAGAAGGTGAAGGAGTACGTGCGCGCGGGCGACTGCTTCCAGGCGGTGCTCGCGCGCAGGTTCGAGGCGAGGGGCGCCCTCCCGCCGCTGTCGCTCTACCGCGCGCTCCGGCGCGTCAATCCGTCGCCATACCTGTTCCTGGTGGACCTGGGCGAGGCGCGCGCGCTGGTGGGCGCGTCACCGGAGCTGCTGGTGCAGGTGCGCGACGGGGACGTGGTGGTGCGGCCCATCGCGGGCACGCGCCGCCGGGGCGGCTCCGAGGCCGAGGACCAGCGGCTGGAGCAGGAGCTGCTCGCGGACGAGAAGGAGCGCGCCGAGCACATCATGCTGGTGGACCTGGGGCGCAACGACGTGGGGCGCGTGGCCGCGCCGGGCACGGTGCGCATCGAGGACCTGATGATCATCGAGCGCTACAGCCACGTGATGCACCTCGTGTCCCAGGTGCGCGGCAGGCTGGACACCTCGCGCTTCGACGCGCTGGACGCGCTGGCGAGCACCTTCCCCGCGGGCACCGTGTCCGGGGCGCCGAAGATCCGCGCGATGCAGATCATCGACGAGCTGGAGCCCATGCGGCGCGGGCCCTATGCCGGCGCGGTGGGCTACCTGTCCTTCTGCGGCACGCTGGACGTGGCCATCGCGCTGCGCACCTTCTTCGTGGACGGCGACCGCACGCTGTGGACCGCCGGCGCGGGCTTGGTGGCGGACTCGGACCCCCTGAAGGAAGCGGACGAGACGGAGGCGAAGGCGGGCGCCATGGCCGCCGCGCTGCGCCTGGCGCGCGAAGGAGGCGGGCGGTGATCCTCGTCATCGACAACTACGACTCGTTCACCTTCAACCTGGTGCAGCTGCTCTACACGCTGGGCGCGGAGGTGAAGGTGGTGCGCAACGACGCGCTGGAGGTCGCGGGCATCGCGGCGTCGGGCGCGTCGCACCTGGTGGTGTCCCCGGGGCCGTGCACGCCGCACGAGGCCGGGGTGAGCGTGGCGGCCATCTCCCAGTCGCGCGTGCCGGTGCTGGGCGTGTGCCTGGGACACCAGTCCATTGGCGCGGCGTTCGGCGGGCAGGTGGTGCGCGCGCCGGAGCCCGTGCACGGCAAGGCGGCCCGCATCCGCCACGGCGGCGCCGGCGTCTTCACCGGCCTGCCCCAGGGCTTCCAGGCGGCGCGCTACCACTCGCTGGTGGTGGCGGCGGAGTCCATGCCCGCGGAGCTGGAGGCCACGGCGTGGAGCCAGGACGGGCTGGTGATGGCGCTGCGCCACCGGACGCGGCCGGTGGTGGGCCTGCAGTTCCATCCGGAGAGCGTGCTCACGCCGGAGGGGCCGTCGCTGGTGCGCAACTTCCTGGAGGGGCGGCTGTAGCGGGCGTCACTCCTTCAGGTGCGTGGTGTCGTTCCAGCTCACGAGGACCGGCTGGCTGCCGCCGGCCTCGGAGCCCAGCACGCTGATGGACGCCGTGCCCAGGTGGAACAGCCTGCCTCCGTCCGGGGGCAGGCCCAGCCAGCGCGCGGCGAGGATGCGCAGCATGTGCCCGTGCGAGAAGAGGAGCACGTCGTCCTGGAGGGCTCGCGCCTCCGCGATGAGCCGGTCCGCCCGGGCGCCCACCTGCTCCAGGGTCTCGCCGTTGGGGACGCCGTCCTTCCACAGCGTCCAGCCCGGGCGCGTGGTGCGGATGTCCGCGCCGGTGCGGCCCTCGTAGTCGCCGTAGTTGAACTCCCTCAGGTCGTCCTTCTTCTGGGCCACGTCGCCATAGCCCGCGATGACGCACGTCTCCAGGGCGCGCATCAGCGGGCTGGTCCACACGGCGGCGAAGCGCCACTTGTTCAGCGGCGCGCGGAGCCGCTCCGCCATCTGGCGGCCCTCTTCCAGCAGCGGCAGGTCCGTGCGGCCGGTGTGCTGACTGCTGCGGCTCCACTCCGTCTCACCGTGACGGACGAGGACCAGCTGGGGCGCGCGTGAGTTCATGGCCCCAATCTGTGTCAGCCCGCGGCGGGACGGGAGGGAAAAGTGCGGGGGCTACCGCTTGCGTGTCCGCCACTCCTCACGGCTCTGCCCCCAGAGCTCCACGTCGTGGTCATTGTAGGGCGGAGGCAGCATGCCCATGCGCAGGAAGCGCGAGCCCAGCCGGCGGGCCACCTGCTTCGACGGCTCGTTCGGCGGGGAGATGGAGTGGATGACCTCCGTCCACCCCAGCTGCTCGAAGGCCCAGTCGATGGTGGCCGCCGCGCCCTCCGTCGCGTAGCCCTTGCCCCAGGCGTCGCGAGACAGGCCCCAGCCGATCTCCGGGCCCGGCCAGTCCGCGGGCTGCCAGGGCCCGAGCCGGCCCACCCATCTGCCGGTGGCCTTCTCGATGACGGAGAACATGGAGAAGCCCTGGAGCGCCCAGGAGCCGGCCATGGTGCAGACGGCGCGCCACACCGACGAGCGCGGCTGGAGGCCGCCGATGTACCGCGCGGTGTCCGGGTCCGACATCATCGCCACGAAGCCATCCAGGTCCTGGAGGGTGGGGGGGCGCAGGATGAGGCGCGGCGTTTCGAGGGTGGGCCCCAGGATGGGCGGCGTGTGCATGTCCGGTCTCCAGGCGCCAGCGACGTGCCGGCGCGTGGAGCGGACCTTAGCGCTTCAGGCCGCGCTTGATGTCCGCGCAGAGCTGCCTCGCCGCGGCCGGGCCGTCCGCGTGGGCGGCCTTCACCAGCGCGCTGCCCACCACGACGCCGTCCGCGTGGGCCACCAGCGGCCGGGCCGTGTCCGCGTTGGAGATGCCGAAGCCCGCCACCACCGGCACGGACGCGGCGCGCTTCACCAGGTCCAGCCGCCGCGACAGGTCCGGCGGCAGCGCCGCGCGCATGCCCGTGACGCCCGCCACGGACACGCAGTACACGAAGCCCCGCGCGTCCCTCGCGATGGCCTCCGCGCGCGCGGGCGGCGTCGTGGGCGCGCACAGCGGCACCAGGTCCACGCCCTCCTTGTCGAACGCGGCGCGGACGCCCGCGCTCTCCTCGGGGGGCAGGTCCGGGAGGATGGTGCCGGAGATGCCCCGCTCGCGCGCGAGCTTCGCGTAGCGCTCCTCCCCCAGGGCCATCACCACGTTGACGTAGGTCATGATGACCAGCGGCGTCTCCGGGCAGCGGCGGCGCACCTCCGGCACGACCTCGTCCAGCACGCGGCGCAGGGTGGCGCCGGCCCTCAGCGCCCGCTCGGACGCGGCCTGGATGACGGGGCCGTCCGCGATGGGGTCGCTGAACGCCACGCCGAGCTCCAGCACGTCCGCGCCGCCCTCCACCAGGGCGGTGAACACGTCCACGGACCTCGGCAGGTCCGGGTCTCCGGCCATCGCGTACGCCACCAGCGCGCCCTCGCCGCGGGCCTTCGCCCGGGCGAACGCATTGCCCAGCTCCGTGCTCATGACCTCACCCCCGTGGCCGGCGGCACGCCGCGCGCCGAGATGGTCGCCACGTCCTTGTCGCCCCGGCCCGAGCAGTTGATGACCAGGTGCTTGCCCTGGCCCAGGTCGCGGGCCAGCGAGCGCGCCGCCGCGAACGCGTGCGACGTCTCCAGCGCGGGGAGGATGCCCTCCGTGCGCGCGACCTCGTAGAAGGCGGCGAGCGCCTCGTCGTCCGTGGCGGTGCGCACCTCCATGCGCCCCGTCTTCGCCAGGTGCGCCAGCTCCGGCCCCACGCCCGGGTAGTCCAGGCCCGCGGAGATGCTGTGCGCCTCTTGAATCTGGCCGTGCTCGTCCTGGAGCACCAGCGAGCGCGAGCCGTGCAGCACGCCCTCCGTGCCCAGCGTCAGCGACGCGCCGTGCTGGCCGGAGTCCAGGCCGTGGCCCCCGGCCTCCACGCCCACCAGCCGCACCGCCGCGTCCGGGATGAAGGGGTGCAGCGCGCCGATGGCGTTCGAGCCGCCGCCCACGCACGCGATGATGGCGTCCGGCAGACGGCCCATGGCGGCCAGCGTCTGGGCGCGGAGCTCGCGGCCGATGACGGCCTGGAAGTCGCGCACGAGGGTGGGGTAGGGGTGCGGGCCCGCCGCGCTGCCGATGACGTAGTAGGTGTCCTGCACCTGCGACACCCAGACGCGCATGGCCTCGTTCATCGCGTCCTTGAGCGTGCGCGAGCCGGACTCCACCGGCCGCACCACCGCGCCCAGCGCGCGCATGCGGAAGACGTTGAGCGCCTGGCGCTCCACGTCCAGCGCGCCCATGAACACCTCGCAGGGCAGGCCGAAGAGGGCGCACGCGGTGGCGGTGGCCACGCCGTGCTGGCCCGCGCCCGTCTCCGCGATGACGCGCTGCTTGCCCATGCGCCGGGCGAGCAGCACCTGGCCCACGGTGTTGTTGATCTTGTGCGCGCCCGTGTGCGCCAGGTCCTCGCGCTTGAGCCACACCTGCGCGCCGCCCCAGGCCTCAGTGAGGCGGTGCGCGGGCGTCAGAGTGGTGGGGCGGCCCAAGTACTCGCGCAG
>JAFADT010000515.1 GCA_023424585.1 Pseudomonadota bacterium | reverse complement strand
GAACAGCAGCAGGGCCAGCCAGTGCGGCACCATCGCCGCCAGCGCCACCCACCCGCCCCGGCGGGTCCACGCGGAGGCCAGCACCGCCGCGGCGAGCCCCAGCAGCCCGCCCGCCACGACATAGACGGCGGCCACGCGCAGGATGACGCCGGGCAGCAAGGGCCGGACCGCCGCCGCCAGCGCCGCGTAGGGGCCGTCCAGCGGGATGTCCACGCCCACCACCCCGGCCTTGAGCAGCCAGACCGTCTCGGCGGCGAAGAGCAGCAGGCCCAGCAGGGCGCCCAGGGCCAGGCGCCCCGGAATGGCACGGAGGAAGGAGGCGACGGGCCGCACGGACATGCCTTGAGCCTCTACTCCGTCCGGGCGTTTCAGCGCCAACTCTGTGTTCTACCGGGCTTCCCCGGGAGCCCCCGACGCGCGCGGCGCGCACTGTCCGTGCCACCCCCAGAGGCGCCCCGCGAGCCGGCGGGAGGCGCGCTCCGCCGGGCCCCCGCCATGCGCATCCCCGACGAGCACCCACCGGTGGTGACCTTCGTCCCCGGGCCCGCCTGGCACGCCCCGGAGGCGGGTCCGGACGTGGCCGCCCGAGCCCCTCCGCCGGCCGTGCCCAGGCAGGCAGGGGGTGGATCGCGACGCGGGCTCCTGGACCACCTAAGTGGCCTACACGGTTGAGGGTTTACGTTGACGCCTCACGCGAACGGTCCTTATAAAGCCGCGGTTTCCTCTGTCGTAGATCGAGGCCCCCCTTGAGCATTTTCGCGTTGGACCGGGTCGCCGCCCAGTTCCCCGAGGCGGTCGCGGAGCGCTATGTCGACCGCGCTGGCGGAGCCTGGGCCGTCATTCATGCCGAGTGGCTTCCGAAGGTCGCCACCTTCCTGAAGATGGACCCCGAGCTGGACTTCAAGCTGTTCGGCTCCGCGGACGCCGTGGATCGCCTGCACCTGGCGGAGAGTGATCCGCGCTTCGAGGTCGTCTACTTCCTCTATTCGCTCAAGCGGAAGGAGCACGTGCGCCTGAAGGTGCGCGTCACGGAGACCCGACCGGAGGTGCCCTCCCTCACGCCGCTGTACCGCGGCGCCAACTGGTGGGAGCGGCTGGTGTTCGACTTCTACGGCATCCGCTTCACGGACCACCCGGACCTGCGCCGCATCCTCCTGTACGAGGAGTTCCAGGGTCACCCCCTGCGCAAGGACTACGCGCTGCGCGACCGCCAGCCGCTGATCCCCGAGCGCCCCATCAAGGACATCTTCCGCGGCCCCGGCACCAGCGGCATCGCCTGATCGAGACCTCACCATGGCCGACAGCCACAACATCGACGCGCAGAAGCCGCACAACCCCGACACCGATGGGTTCGCCCACGAGGAGTCGGAGCTGGAGTCCCACCTCCAGACGAAGAACATGGTCATCAACATGGGCCCCTCCCACCCGGCCACGCACGGCACCGTGCGGCTGAAGGTGGAGCTCGAGGGCGAGACCATCGTCAAGATCGACCCGGAGATCGGCTTCCTCCACCGCGGCTTCCAGAAGAGCTGCGAGAACGTCACCTGGACGCAGTGCCTGCCGTACACGGACCGGCTCAACTACCTGTCCGCGATGATGAACAACTTCGGGTTCCTCAACGCCGTGGAGAAGCTCATCGGCCTGGAGATCCCGGAGCGCGCCCAGTACATCCGCGTCATCGGCAGCGAGCTGCACCGCCTCACCGACCACCTGACGTGCGTGGGCGCCACCGGCCTGGAGATGGGCGGCTTCGCGCCGTTCCTCTACGGCATGGAGGCCCGCGAGCTCATCCAGGACCGCGTCACGGAGCTCACCGGCGCGCGCCTCACCACCAGCTTCGGCCGCGTGGGCGGGCTCAACCGCGACCTGCCGGAGGGCTGGGCGGAGAAGGTCCGGAAGACGCTGGACCGCACCGAAGAGCTGCTCGTGGAGATGGACGGGCTGCTCACGCGCAACCGCATCTTCGTGGACCGCACCAAGGGCACCGGCGTCATCAGCGCCGAGGACGCCATCGACTACGGGTGGACGGGCCCCGCGCTGCGCGCCTGCGGCGTGGACCACGACCTGCGCAAGGTGCAGCCGTACTGGGTCTACGACCGCTTCGACTTCGAGGCCGTGGTCGGCGAGCACGGCGACAACTACGACCGCTACCTCGTGCGCCTGGAGGAGATGCGGCAGTCCATCAAGATCATCCGCCAGGCCCTCGACACCATCCCCGCGGGCCCCATCATCGTGGATGACTGGCGCATCGCGCTGCCGCCCAAGCCGGAGGTGTACGGCACCATCGAGGGCGTGATGGCGCACTTCAAGCTGGTGATGGAGGGCATCCAGGTGCCCCCCGGCGAGATCTACGACGCCACGGAGGCGTCCAACGGCGAGCTGGGCTGGTACCTGGTGAGCGACGGCCGCGGCCGTCCGTACAAGGTCCACGTGCGTGCCCCGGGCTTCCCGGTGCTGTCGGCGCTGCCGCACATCATCCAGGGCAAGATGATCGCGGACCTCGTTCCCACCTTTGACACCATCAACATGATCGGCGGCGAGGTCGAGCAGTGAGCGACAACGACACGAAGAAGCCCACCGGAGACGCGCAGACGCCCCCCAAGGGCGCGCCCACCGACACGCCCGCGGCCAAGGTCGGCCCGGAGCCGACCAACCCGCCCGCCGGCGCGAAGCTGGACTCGCCGCCCGCGGCCGCCAGCGGCCCCACCGGCACGCCTCCGCCCAAGCCGGCCGGTGGCCCCCCGCCCAAGCCGCAGCCCA
>JAFADT010000477.1 GCA_023424585.1 Pseudomonadota bacterium | reverse complement strand
GTCCACGGCGGTCTCCAGCCGCTGCGAGTCGCGCAGCCGGTCCGGGAAGAGCCGGCCCGCCAGCGCCGCCAGCGCCGCGTCGCGCGCGGGGGGACACACGGACACCAGCCGGTCCGCCATGGCCAGGGCGTTGTCGAAGCGGGCCTCCGGGGCCTTGGACAGCGCGACCGACAGGACGCTCCACAGGGGCGCGGGCACCTCCGGGGGCTTCGTCAGCTTGTCCTGGCAGATGGCCTTCATGGTGGCCAGCTCGTCGTCGCGGTCGAAGGCGCGCCGCCCCGTGAGGGACTGGTAGAGGATGAGCCCCATGGAGAACAGGTCGCTGCGCGCGTCCAGCCGCAGCCCCAGCGCCTGCTCCGGGGACATGTAGAGCGGCTTGCCCTTCACGATGCCCGGCAGCGTCACCGTGCGCTGCGCGCGCACCTTGGCCACGCCGAAGTCCAGCACCTTCACCTGGCCGTCGAAGCCAATCATCAGGTTGTGCGGCGACAGGTCGCGGTGCACCAGCTCCAGGGGCGCGCCGTCCTCGCCCTTGAGCGCGTGCGCGGAGTGCAGCCCCCGCAGCGCCTGCGACACGATGGCGGACACGAGCGCCGGCTCCAGCGGCCCCTTGTTGGCGCGCAGCAGCCGGTCCAGGTCGATGCCGTTCACCAGCTCCATGGCGATGTAGTGCGCGCCCTGCGCCTCGCCGAAGTCGTAGACGTGCACCAGGTTGGGGTGCGACAGCCGCAGGCCGATGCGCGCCTCGTCCAGGAACTGCTGCACCATCTCCGGCTGGGCCGTCAGGTGGGGCAGGATGCGCTTGAGCGCCACCAGCCGCCCCAGCCCCTCCGGCCCGCGCGTGCGGGCAATCAGCACCTGCGCCATGCCGCCCGTGCCCAGGGGCCGGACGATCTCATAGCGGCCGATGCGCCCGCGGTTGACGGGCGTGCCGTCCACGTCCAGCTCGTCCAGCCGCTCCAGCGGGCCGCGCCCGTCCGTCAGCGCCAGGAAGGACAGCACCGCCGAGTCCAGCTGTTCGCCGATCGCCTCCACCAGCCCCATCACCCGCGCGCCGCCGTCCGCGAAGTCCCCGTCCACCACCAGGCCCAGCCCGCCCAGGTTCAGCCGCCCCAGGGTGAGCTGCTGGCAGAAGATCATCCGGCCTTCGCGCAGCGGCCGGGGGCCGCTCCAGTGCGCCGCCTCGAAGACGTCCACGCCCAGCTCGCCCAGCACGCGCGTCAGCACCGGGCCCCGCGTGCCCCGGAGCGACACGAAGCCCGCCTTCGCGTGCACCATGCGGGCGCACTGCGTGAGGAACACGTCCAGGCCGGTGTCGAGGTCCAGCCCCCGCTCCAGGCAGTCCTCGATGATGTCGTCGGCCATCCGGTTCACGGCCATCAGGCCGCGCAGGAAGGCCAGCTCTTCTTCCGGGGATTGGAACGCCACGCGTCCATCAATACCTGAAAATCCGGCGGGGATGGAGCGCTCAGCGGGTGGGGCGTCAGACGCGCTCGCGCTCCACGCGGCCCCCTGGCGCCAGGCGCTCCGGCAGCTCCGCGGAGGCCCGCGTGACGGGGTGCTCCAGCAGGCCGTGCCGGTCCAGCATGTGCTCCAGGTGCGCCACGCGCGCGCGCAGCCCCTCCAGCTCCCCGGCGGCCACCTGCCCGCGGGCCTGGACCTCGCGCACGCGCAGCCACGTCTCCATCACCGGCTTGAGGGCGAAGCGCAGCGTGAGGCCGAGCAGGGGCATGCCGATGGTCATGCCCGTGACCAGGATGATGGTGACGGCTTCGGTCAACTCCATGGGGAGGCTCCGGGGGGAAGGCGAGGCGGACCCCCGGCCTACGCGCGGGAGGACCGGGCGATTGCACCGCCCGGCCCGCGCCCGGGGCAAGGCCTCAGCCGGACTTGGCCTGGTCCGTGTAGATGGCGTCCGCGATGCGGTACGCGCTGCCCTCCAGGCGCTGGAAGGCCTCCTTCAGGACGCCGGCGTCGGAGGTGTTGAGCACGGAGCGCAGGCGCTCCAGGTCCGCCTGGATCTCCTCGCGGTCCTTCTCCGACAGGAGGTTGGCGTACTCCTCCAGGCTCTTCTCCGTGGTGTAGATGAGCCCGTCCGCGTTGTTGCGCAGCTCCGCCAGCTCCTTCTTCTTCTTGTCGTCCGCCGAGTGCGACTGGGCGTCGTTGATCATCGCCTGGATCTCAGCCTCGGACAGGCCGGAGTTGCCCACCACGCGCACCTGCTGCTGCTTGCCGGTGCCCAGGTCGCGCGCGCTCACGTGCACGATGCCGTTCGCGTCGATGTCGAAGGACACTTCAATCTGCGGCACGCCGCGCGGCGCGGGCGGGATGCCCACCAGCTCGAAGCGCGCCAGCGTCTTGTTGTCCGCCGCCATCTCGCGCTCGCCCTGGAGGACGTGCACGGACACCAGCGGCTGGTTGTCCACCGCCGTGGAGAACACCTGGCCCTTCTTGCAGGGGATGGTGGTGTTCTTGTCGATGATCTTCGTGAAGACGCCGCCCGCGGTCTCCACGCCCAGGGACAGCGGCGTGACGTCCAGGAGGAGGACGTCCTTCACCTCGCCCTTGAGCACGCCGCCCTGGATGGCGGCGCCCACGGCGACGACCTCGTCCGGGTTGATGCCCTTGTGGGGCTCCTTGCCGAAGAACTCCTTCACCTTCTGCTGCACGCGCGGCATGCGCGTCATGCCGCCCACCAGGAGGACCTGGTTGATGGCCTGCGCGGTGACGCCCGCGTCCTTGAGCGCGATGCGGCACGGCTCGATGGAGCGGTCGATGAGGTCCGAGACCAGGGCCTCGAAGGTGGACCGGTCCACCGTCTCCGTGAGGTGCTTGGGGCCGGACGCGTCCGCGGTGATGAACGGGAGGTTGACCTCCGTCTCCGGGGCGCTGGACAGCTCGTGCTTGGCGCGCTCGGCCGCCTCCTTCAGGCGCTGGAGCGCCATGCGGTCCTTGCGCAGGTCCAGGCCGTTGTTCTGCTCCGCGAAGCGCTTGGCCAGGTAGTCGATGAGGCGCTGGTCGAAGTCCTCGCCGCCCAGGAACGTGTCGCCGTTGGTGCTCTTGACCTCGAACACGCCGGCGTTGAGCTCCAGGATGGAGATATCGAACGTGCCGCCGCCCAGGTCGTAGACGGCGATGCGCTCCGTGGTGGCGTCCTTCACCTTGTCCAGGCCGTACGCGAGCGCGGCGGCCGTGGGCTCGTTGATGATGCGCAGCACGTTGAGGCCGGCGATGCGGCCCGCGTCCTTGGTGGCCTGGCGCTGGCTGTCGTTGAAGTAGGCGGGGACGGTGATGACGGCCTCGGTGACGGGCTCCCCGAGGTAGTCCTCCGCCGTCTGCTTCATCTTCATCAGCACGATGGCGCTGACTTCCGGCGGGCTGTAGCCCTTGCCGCGGATCTCCACCCACGCGTCGCCGTTGGGGCTGGGCGCGACCTTGAAGGAGGAGACGCCAATGGCCTTCCTGGCCTCCGGCGAGTCGAACTTGCGGCCGATGAGTCGCTTGGCCGCGAAGACGGTGTTCTCCGGGTTGGTGATGGCCTGCCGCTTGGCAATCTGGCCCACCAGGCGCTCACCGGAGTCGGTGAAGCCCACCATGGAGGGCGTGGTGCGGCTGCCTTCGCTGTTGGGGATGACCACCGGCTCGCCGCCTTCCATCACGGCGACGCAGGAGTTGGTGGTGCCCAGGTCGATTCCAATCACCTTCGCCATGACTACTGCCCCCCCCCGGAGGAACTGTCGGACGGCGCGGTCGCCTGGGGCGCCGCGCTGCTGCCTTCTTCAGAAGAGGCCCGCGGTGCTTCGGCGCTGGCCGCGGGCGCGACCGCGGGCTCCGGAGGCGGAGCGGCGGCCTCCGGCGCGCGGGCGACGACGACCATGGAGGGACGCACCAGGCGGTCGTTGAGGAAGAAGCCGCGCGTCACCTCGTAGAGCACGTGGCCCGACGGGACGTCCGTGGACTCCACCTGCTGGATGGCCTCGTGCAGGCGCGGGTCGAAGGGCTGGCCCCTGGCGGAGAAGCCCTTCACGCCGTGGCGGGCGAGCGCGTCCTCGAAGGACTTGCGCGTCATGGCCACGCCCTTCTGGAAGCTGTCGAAGTCGGTGGACTTGCTGGCGGCGTCGATCGCGCGGTCCAGGTTGTCCACCACGGGGAGCAGGTCCTTGAGGAGCTTCTCCACGCCGAACTTCTGGACGTCCTCCTTCTCCTTCTGGGCGCGCTTGCGGTAGTTCTCCAGGTCCGCGGCGGAGCGGATGGCCCGGTCCTGGAAGTCCTTGGCGCGCTCGTGCGCCTCCTTCAGGCGCTCCAGCGTCTCGCGGGCCTTGGTCTGGCTGAAGTCCAGCTGCGCGCGCAGCGACTCCACCTCCTGGCGGAGCGCGGCCGCGTCCTCGGTGGGGGGAACGACCTCGGGGGTGGAGACGTCCGCCTCGGAAGCCGGGGCGGAGACGTCCAGCTCCACCTCCGTCTCCGAGCCCGCGCTGTCCGCGTCTCCGTCCATCCGACGCTCGACGCTGCGAACCGCCTCGTCGATCACGTCCTGCCCGATGTCCGTCTGGATGCTGTCCTTGTCATTGGTACCCGACACGGCGCGCACTATCTCACGCGACGCGGAGCGATCCAACAGGACCCGGGGCGGTCGCGCATGGCCGGCGTGCGGGCAGGCGCGACTTCATGGGGAGCGGAACTTCACGTCCCTGGCGCGGGTTTCTTGCGGCCCATCGTTTTCTTGGAAGCCGACTTCTTCGCGGGCCGGGCGCCCTTGGCGGCGGAGGCGGGCTTCTTGCGCCCGATGGACTTGTTGGCGGCCTTGGGGGCGCCGGCGCCCTTCGGGCGAGCCGGGCGGCTGGGGGCGGCCTCCTCCTGGGCGGCCTGGGTGGCCCGGGCCTCGGAGGCGGGCGGAGGGGTGGCGCTGGAGCCGGGCTTGAAGGCCTCCTCGACGGAGGTCTCCACGCGGCGCACGGCGGTCTCGATCTTCTCCGCGGCCGTCTTGGTGGTGGCGGCGGCCCAGGTGCGCAGCTGCGCGAGGCCCTCCTTCACCTTGGCCTGCTTCTCCGGGTCCTTCACTTCCTTGAGGAGGCGCTCGGCCTCGCCACGGAGGTCGTCCGTGGTGCGCTTGAGGTCCTCGCCGGTGCGCTTGAGGAAGTCCATCAACTGCCTGTCCCACTTCTCGGCCATGACGCGTCTCCTCCGTCGTCTGCTCGAACCCATCCAACTGCACGTGTGGACCGCGCGCAAAGCCTTCCGCGCTGTCCGTGTAGGACGGCGGAGCGCGCCATCGATTGCCATGTGGCAGTGCGTCAGGGGCTCCGCCGCGGCGCAAGCGGGGGGGACTCGCGACAGTCCGATGCAGGACACGTTAAGGTGCGTGCCCTCTTCCGGGGAAGCCGCGTTGGGGCGGGCCCGGTGCTGGAGCGTTCTTCTATGTCGTCCCGGTCCCTCCGAGCGTTCGCGTCGCTCATCCTCGTCACCTCCCTCGTCACGCTGGCTGGCTGTGGTTCCGAGGAGGCGGAGTCAGCGGGGCCGGTGCTGCCCCAGGTGACGCTGCCGGCGGCCACGGTGGGCGCGGCGTATGAGCAGGTGCTGACGGCGACGGGGGGCGCGGCGCCGCTCACGTACTCGGTGGACCAGGTGCCGCCGGGCTTCTCCTTCTATGGAGACAGCGGGCGGCTGGTGGGGCCCGCGACGACGGCCGGCGAGTGGTCGCTGACGGTGGTCGTGCGCGACGCGAAGGGCGCCCAGAACACGCGGGGCTATGCGTTGAAGGCGTGGCCGGCGCCGGTCATCACCACGACGTCGCCGCTGCGGGCCGTGAAGGAAGGCAGCGACTACACCTTCACCTTCACCGCCACGGGCGGCGCGCAGCCCCTGACCTGGTCGCAGGAGGGCGGGGCGATCCCGGACGGCCTGGAGCTGTCGGAGGACGGGGTGCTGTCCGGCACGCCGCGGGGCCCGGCGCTGTACGAGTTCACCTTGCAGGTGAAGGACGCCAACGGGGCCCTCGCGCAGGCGGTCATCCAGTTGCCCGTGCAGACGTCGACCGGGGAGCTGCCCGACGGCGGCCCGGTGACGGACGGCGGGACGAAGACGGATGGCGGCACGACCACGGACGGTGGCACGACCACGGACGGCGGCACGACCACGGCGACGCTCAAGGTGGGCAACTGGAACATCGAGTGGTTCGGCTCCACGGCCGAGGGCCCCACCGACGAGGCGCTCCAGTTGGCCAACGCGACGGCGGTCATCGCGGACGCGGGACCGGACGTGATGGGCCTGGCGGAGATCGTCGGCGTGGACGCGTTCAACTCGTTGAAGAGCGGGCTGTCCGGGTACAGCGGCCTGCTGGCCAGCGGCTCCTACTACGGCTCGGAGGACCAGAAGGTGGGCCTGCTCTACAAGACGGACGCGGTGCAGGTGGTGGGTTCGAGCATCGTGCTGACGAGCTGCGCGCAGGACTTCGCCTACCGGCCGCCGCTGCGCGTGGACCTGAAGCTGCTGCGGAGCGCCACGCCGGTGGACCTGACGGTGATGGTGCTGCACATGAAGGCGTTCGCTGACTCGGACTCGTACGCGCGGCGCCAGGGCGCGGCGGCGTGCCTCAAGAACTACCTGGACACGTCCCTGCCGACGCAGAACGTGATCGTGCTGGGCGACTGGAACGACGACGTGGACGCGTCCATCTACACGCCGTACGCGTCGCCCTACGTGGACTTCGTGAATGATCCCGCGCGCTACAAGTTCCTCACCCAGCCGCTGTCGGAGTCCGGGGTGCGCTCGACGGTGAGCAACAGCCAGTTCATCGACCATCAGCTGGTGACGAACGAGCTGGCGGCGTACCACGTGGCGAACTCCACGGAGGCGCTCAAGCCGAGCATCGCCAACTACAAGGCCACCACGTCGGACCACTACCCCATCTTCAGCCGGTTCAACTTCGGCACGGCCGCGCAGGCGCGCAGCGTGAGGCTCACCGCGCCCAACGGCGGCGAGACGCTCCAGGCGGGCAAGACGTTCAACATCACCTGGACGTCCAGCAACGTGTCGCAGGTGGACCTCACGTACACGCTGGACGGGACGGTGTGGCGCTCGGTGGCGACGGGGCTGACGGCGTCCACCGGCCGCTACACGTGGACGGTGCCGAGCGAGGCCTCCACGACCGCGCGAGTGCGCGTGGCGGACTCCACGCGCGCGGACGTGGCGGACGTGAGCGACGGGGTGTTCACGATGACGCGGCCGGTGCCGCAGGTGTTCATCAACGAGTACCTGGCGCAGCCGCTCAACGGCGCCGCGGGGACACCGGACTACGATCAGCAGTTCGTGGAGATCTACAACGCCGGGCCGACGTCGGTGGACCTGAGCGGCTGGAAGATCCACGACGCGTCGTCGTACCAGTCCGGGGCGCCGAGGCACACGTTCGTATCGGGCACGGTGCTGCCGGCGGGCAAGGCCTACGTGGTGTACTCGGGCGCGTCCGCGGTGCCGGTGGGGGCGCAGTACGCGACGTACGCGAACAACAATGGCTACGGGCTGCGCTTCGACCGGGGCATCAACCAGGGCGGCGCGGGCGACATCGTGTACCTGGTGCGCGCGGACGGCACGGTGCAGGACAGCCACTCGTACCAGAGCGCCGACATCTCCGTGTACCAGGGCTATTCGTTCAACCGTTCTCCGGACGCGAGCGCCACGGGGACCTGGGGCTACTGCTACGACCTGTTCTACTACCCCGCGACCCCGGGGCTCCGCGCGGACGGCTCCACGTTCTGAGCGGCCCCCCGGTGACATGACTTCCACCCGGGGTTCTGCTTGGGTGGAAGCATGGATGTCTGGAGTCAGGTGGGGAGGAGCGTCACGGCCGTGGCGCTCTGTCTGTGGCTCACGGCCTGTGGAGGCGCGCGTGCGGCGGTGGCCCCGCCTTCGCGGGCGGAGCTTCCGCGCAGCGTGCTGCTCCTGCGAGAGGCCCCGGATGGGAGCTTCACCCAGGAGTGGCGGCCCGCGGAGCACTTCGGGTTGGCCAGCTACGTGAAGTCGCCCGAGGGCCGGCGCATCGTGCGGACCGCGCGCTCCGTGCGGGACTGCGATGCGGAGAACCGCGAGTGCATTGATGAATGCATGAGCCGGCCCCTGTCAGGTCACTACAGCCACATCACGAAGCGGCCTGGGCTTGGAGGCAAGGAGGAGTACTGCGTCCACCGATGCAAGCAGCCCTACATGGACTGCATCGACCTCGAAAAACTCCGGCCCCAGGAGCTCTCATCCCTGGGTGCGGTCTCCGAATGGGCCCGACGCAACCAGCGCGCCATCCTGGTGGGGAGCGTCGTGGTCATCGCAGGGGTCGCGTTCGTCGTCGTCTCCGCGGGCGCGGGACTCATCGTCCTCGCCCCCGCCTTGCTTCTCGCGACGGCATCCATGACCCCAGCCCAACACCTGGTGGAGAGCGCTCCATGATGCACTTCTTCGACAAGCTGGAAGTGCTGGGGCGGCACTCCTCGGAAAGTACCTCCGAGGAGGAGAAGCAGGCCTTCCGCTTCGCGATGGATGCCATCTACTTCATCCTGGGCACCGGGCAGGGCACCGCGCTGGAAGCCTATGTCCAGAACCAGGATGCCTCCGCGCCTCCATTGGTCATCGCCCGGTTCAAGACCCGAGAGGAAGCAGAAGCCGCCATGGACGCGCGGACACCCCCAATCGATTCGGCGCGCATCCTGATTGGGGATGACTACTACTCCGCCATGTTCGTCCCGGCCACGGGGCGAACCCAGCTGGTCTTCATGCCCCCCATCCTGGAGCAGTAC
>JAFADT010000476.1 GCA_023424585.1 Pseudomonadota bacterium | reverse complement strand
CATCACCATCAAGGGTGACACGCCGCAGAGCCTGTTCGACCGGGCCATCCTGGACAACAAGCACATCACCAACGAGCAGATCCTCGAGATGTCGCGGGTGACGCTGCCCCAGCTGGCCACCGACCCGGCGACGCGCGCGAAGGTGCTGGAGCGCGTGCCCAACGCGCGCGAGCTGCCCGTGCACCACTTCACCGTGGCCATGATGTCCGCGGTGACGGGCATCGACCGCGCGGCGCTGTCCGAGGCCTGTCCGGACCTGGGCCTCACGGGCGCGCCGAACACGCCGCTGCTCTACGCCGCCAGCTCCGAGCGCATGCAGCGCTCCACCGCCCTGCACGACTTCACGGACTACATGCGCGGCGCGGGCGTGAAGGGCGTGAACAAGGCCGTCTGGGGCGTGGAGAACCGCGTCCTGTCCGCCATCGTCTCCGCGCTGGGCGGCGGACGGTACTGAAGGCCCTCGCGGTCTCCGGGCCCGCGCGGTGGAGGAGGCTTCACGGCCCCGCCCCTCGCGGGCTTCGCCTTGCGGGCGTCAGTCGTCGCCCGCGCCGCCGGCCAGCCGCTGGCGCGCGACGTCCAGCCGCTTCGCGCGCGCCTTGGAGGCGATGTCCAGGAGGCGCCGGTCGCGCTGCCAGCGCTCGCGCATCTCCACGTCCACGCCCTCCCAGGCCACCTCGCAGCGCTCCAGGGCGCGGTGCAGCTGCGTGAGCGCGCCACCCAGCGCCACGTGCACGGCCGGGTCGCCGGGGTCCTCCAGCGCCAGCGCGTGCATCATCGCCGCGATGGCCAGCAGCTCCTCGCGCAGCGCCACGGGCCAGCCGCACCGGCGGGCCACCTTCACCAGCCAGCCCAGCACCGCCAGGTCGACGTGGCAGTCCTCCACCGTGCGGAACGGCTTGAGGTAGCGGGTGTAGCCATCCCCGGGCAGCACGTCCTCCGCCGTCACCTCCACGCCGTCCAGCCGCAGCGCCGCGTGCGGCACCTCCGGGATGAAGCCCAGCGGAGGCAGCGGCTCCACGGTCACCCCGGGCGCCTTCGCGTCCAGCCGCACCATGCGCAGGCGGTTGCGCTCCTGGGCGTCCCGGCCCTCGGAGGCCACCACCAGCAGCACCTCCGCGTGCGTGCCCAGCGAGACGTAGGTCTTCAAGCCGTCGAGCGTCCAGCCCGCGCCCTTCGCCGTGAGCTTCGTCTCCATGGCGCCCGGGTGTCCGCCCCCGGTCTCCGTGGCGCAGAGCGCGGCGCGCTGGTCGGGCGGGAGCTGGGGGAAGAGGGAGCGCAGCGCCGCCTGATAGCCGGAGGCGAACGCGAACCCCATCCGGTCCATCCGGAACCCGGCGGCGAGCGCCAGGTCGGCGGGCGCCGGGAAGCGAGGGAGCAGCGCGAGGTGCCGGCGCCACCAGGCCTCCACGGAGTCGAGCGAGGGAGAGTCAGGGGCCTCGGTGAGCAGGAAGCGCAGGACGTCTTTCACGCCTCCAGTCTAATCCCGGGCCCCGGACCGTGCGCGCGCTTCCGTGCGGGCCGTCAGCTCGCGGCGCGGCGGCCGCGGCCCGGGGACTTCGTGCGCCGGGTGCCCCGCTTCTTCTTCGCGGCGGCGGGCGGCGCGGCCTTCGACTTCTTGGCGGACTTCGCCTTGGAGGTCGACTTGGACTTCGACGCGGCCTTCTTCTTGGAGGCCGACTTGGACTTCGACGCGGCCTTCTTGCTCCGCGCGGGGGCCTGCTTCTCCGGGGCGAGGATGGTGCCCCGGCAGGAGGGCGTGCCGCAGCGGCAGACGTAGAGCGCCTCGGCGTCCGCGTCCATCTCCGGGGTGCGCTCGTACGCGTAGTCGTACGTCAGCTCCTCCCCCGGTTCGATGGTGCGCAGCGCGTAGATGTGGATGTGGCCCTTGTCGATGAGCGACTGGCAGTTGGGCTCGCACGAGTGGTTGATGTAGCGGGACTCGTTGTGGAGGGTGCCCGCGTCCAGCACGGTGTCGTCGTCCAGGTTGAAGAGGAACGTGTGGTGGCGCTCCATCGACTCGTCGTCGTAGCGGTTGTCCGCCTCCGCCTGGGTGATGCGCTCACCGATGTACTCGATGATGCGCGCGCCCTTGCGGATGCGGCGGGTGGCGAAGGCGCCCGTGCCCTGGATGGGGGACTGGCGCAGCTCGAAGGGAATCGACGGGGTCGGCTGGAAGGAAGGGGAAGTCGTCATCGGGGATGGCGCGGCTGGGGCGGGGTGCGTGTTCAACCAGGACGCTGCCTTGAGGCGCGGTGTAGCGTGCCGCAGACAAGCGCGCGAAGAAAGGCACTCGATGATGCGGTGGTGGATCGTGGTGGGCGCGGTGAACGGTTTCCTGTCCGTGGCGGCCGGCGCCTTCGGGGCGCATGCGCTGAGGACCCGGTTGCCGCAGGACCTGCAGGTCATCTTCGAAACCGGGGCGCGCTACCACATGTACCACGCGCTCGCGCTGGTGGCGGTGGGGCTGCTGGGCACGGTGCGCCCCTCCCCGCTCCTGGAGTCCGCGGGCTGGGCGATGCTCGCGGGCATCGTCCTGTTCTCCGGCAGCCTGTACGCGCTGGCCCTGTCCGGCGTGCGCGTGCTGGGCGCCATCACGCCGCTGGGCGGGCTGGGCTTCCTCGCGGGCTGGGCGCTCCTCGCCGTGGCCGCGTGGCGCTCCGCACCGTGAGGTGGTGAACGCCCCGCGTCACTCCCGCAGGAGGGGCGGCAGCGGGTAGACGTGGTCCAGGTCGCGGTGGTTGCGCAGGCCGCAGGCCTCGCGCTGCACGGTGAGGTTCCAGCGCAGCCGCTCCGCCTCCTTCCACAGCGCGCGGTACGCCGCGTAGCGCTCCATGCGCGCCAGCCCGTGCAGGGCGCGCAGCTCCTGCTCCGCCTGGGCCACCCGGGCGAGGGCCTCCTCCAGTTTGTCGCCGGAGCGACGCAGCCCGGAGGCCCGCTCCCGCTGGAGCTCCGCTTCGATGGGCAACAGGGCGTTGACGTTCACCGGTCGGGCCATGCCTTCCCTCTAACCCCAGGCTCCCGGCTTCGCAGCGGGCACGCGGCCCGGGCGCAAGGCAGGCAAGCGGCCTGGCGCTCCGGAGCGTCAGGCCCGAGGCGCGGCCGCCTCGGCGGTCAACGCCGCCAGCCGCCGAGCGTCCCCCATCAGCGGATGGCCCGGAATCGAGAGGTCCGGGGACACCGCCACCTGGTTGAGCAGGGTGGTCAACGCCTGCGCGTGCGCGGGGAGGGAGGCAAGCTCCGGCGCCCCTTCCACCAGCGCCCCCAGCACCGCCTCGAGGACCTCCGGAGCGGGACGCCCCCCCTCGTCCGGGGTGGCGACGGGGAGGAGCAGCGCGGTGGCGAGCGCCAGCTGGGACAGGGGCTGCCCGGTGGCGCGGAGGTGGCGGTCCACTGCCTCCACGTGGGAGAGGAGGCGCCGCTCACGCGACGCGCCTCCCTCCTCCAGCCAGCGGCCCACCGGAGGCAACAGCAGGGACAACCAGCCCATCTTCCGCAGCAGTTGGAGGAACGGAACGCCCGTGCCGGCGCCCACGCCTCGCAGGGTCTCGCTCAGCAGGCGGTAGCGTGAGCATCGAACCAGCGAGTCCCCGCAGCGGGCCATCGCCTCGCCGGTGCGGGGCTCCAACTCCATCCCCAGCCGCGTGACGAAGCGGGCCCCCCGGAGCATGATGCCAGGGTCGTTGCGCAGCCGCGCCTCCGCGTCCTCTGGCGCCCCGTTGATGCGCAGCAGGTTCGCCCGGAGGTCGCGCTGCCCGTCGGTCGCGTCCAGGACGCGGCCCTGGACCACGTCATAGAAGAGCCCGTTGACGGTGAAGTCGCGGGAACGGGCATCCTGCTCGGGTGTCCCCGGCTCCGGCAGGTAGTCCGCCAGCACCTCGTCCCGGATGATCATCGCGTCCGGCCCCGGGTGCTCCCGCGCGGGGTGGGCCCGGAAGGTGGAGATCTCCAGCACCTTGCCTCCGCCCAGGCGCAGCTGGACCACCAGGAACCGGCGGCCCCCGAACGCCACCCCGTGCGGAAAGAGCTCGCGGAGCTGGAGCGCGGAGGCGCTCGACACCAGGTCGAAGTCCTTGGGCTCGCGGCCCACGAGCAGGTCCCTCACGCACCCGCCCGACAGGTACGCCACGTGGCCGTGCGCGTGCAGCTTCTGGAGGACGGCCACTGCGTCCGGGTCGATGCGCGCGGCATCCACGGGCTGGAGGGTCGGAGCGTTCGATGGCGGCGTCATGGGAACTCCAGGTCGGAGGATGGAAGGGACATCAGGAGACGCGCTGGACTCCGGCCTCCGGCGCCACGATGCGGCCGTCCTCCAGCCGCACCAGCCGGTCCGCGCCCTGGAAGTAGCGATCATCGTGGGAGATGACCACCACCGCCTTGCCGGCCGCCTTCAGCTCCGGCAGCAGCTCCCGGTAGAAGACGTCCTTGAACACCGGATCCTGGTCCGCCGCCCACTCGTCGAAGACGTAGACGGGCCGGTCCTCCAGATATGCGGTGAGCAGCGCCAGCCGCTTGCGCTGCCCCGTGGACAGCTGCGTCGTGGACAGCCGCCCGTCCGTCAGCGTCACCTTGCGCTCCAGCCGCAGCCGCGCGAGCAGCGCCCGCGCCCGCTCGGCCAGCGCCGGGGAGGACAGGCCCAGCATGCTGTCGAAGAGGTGGAACTCCGCGAACACGGTGGAGAACAGCTGGCGGAAGTGCGCGCGGTCCGCGTCGGTGATGGGCACGCCGTCCAGCAGCACCCGCCCGGACTCCGGCGCGTATAGGCCGGTGAGCAGCTTGGCCAACGTCGTCTTCCCGCTGCCGTTGCCCCCGACGATGAAGAGCACCTCCCCCGGCGCAATCTCCAGGTGCAGGGGTCCCAGCGTGAAGCGCGAGTCCTCGTCCTCGCGGTGGTACGAGTGGGTGACCCCCTCGAGCGTCAGCCGCTGGAAGGCGCGGGGCTCCGGCCGCTCGGCGCTGGCGGGCTCCACCCCTTGCGTGAGCGCCAGGCCCGTGCGCTCCACGTTGCGCACCGCCACGTCCGCGCGCAGCACGGACTGCATCAGGTTGATGATGGAGTCGAGCGGCTGTTGCAGGTACAGCACCACCAGCACGTAGCCCACCACCGTGGACCGCTCGAGCGCGCCGAACGCGGGGAAGGCGAACAGCAGCATGCCGATGAGCGCGAAGACGAGCAGCGACGCCAGCGCCGCGCTCAGCGCGTTGACGTCCGCGGTGCGCAGGAGCCGGTCGCGGATGAAGGCCGACGTGGGGCCCAGCTGCTCCTCGATGAAGGCCCGGCCCCGCGACCGGTGCAGCCGCAGCTCCTTCATGCCCGTCCACAGCGAACGATAGTGCTTGAACAGCTCGTCGATGCGGCCCCGCGCCTGCTGGAGGCTGTCGCGCGAGCGGGACTGGAGCACCATCAGCCCCGCGAGCCCCAGGCCCAGCACCAGGCAGAACGCCAGGAACGTCCGCCCGGACAGCCACGCCAGGTACAGGAGGCAGCCGCAGATGAGCGCCACGTTGATGAACATCGTGGGCACCTGCACCAGCGCCTGGGAGATGACGAACGCGTCCTCCTTCAACACGCCCATCAGCCGGTGCTCGCCCAGCTGCTCCAGCCCGCGCAACGGCGAGCCCAGGGCCTGCCGGCTCAGCTCCACCCGCAGGCGGTGCAGCGTCCCGAAGTTCAGCCGGCTCAGGACCATCTGCGAGCCCACGCGTGAGCCCAGCGCCAGCGCCACCACCCCGGCGAACACCCACGCGCCGCCGGCCCGGGCGTCCAGGGCGTGTCCGCTCACGGCGTCGTTGATGAGCGCGATGAGCCGGGCGTTGGCCGCGCCGGACACGAGCCCCAACAGGACCGCGAGCGCGAAGAGCCCCCGAGAGGTGCGCAGCAACAGCGTGAAGACCGTCATCCGTCGTCGTCCAAGGAGGCCCTCCCGCGCGCAGCGGGCGGCCTCCCGCAGGGGGGCTGGCGGACGGCCGGTGCGACCCGGGCCGGCGCCGGGAACTCAGTCACGCAGGCCGGGGTGGGTGCGCACGCGCGCCGCCGCGGCCTCGGTGAACTTCTGGAGCAGGGACTCGTAGCGGTCGAGGCGGTCCGCCCAGTCGCTCGTGGGCAGCAGGTCCAGCGTCTGGAAGAACTCCACCAGCCGCGCCAGGTGCGGCTGCTGCTGCTCATCCGTCGCGTCGCTCAGCAGCACCAGCCACGCCTGATAGGCGTAGCCGATGATCCAGAACATCGCCTCGCGGTGCCGGCCCGCATCGATCATCTCCCGCGTGCCATCCACGTAGTAGGGCCGCAGGTGGCTGCGGAACTTGAAGTCGTAGTGCACCGGCTGGCGCTTGATCCGCGTGGCCAGCTCGAACGCCTCGTCGAAGTGCGACAGGAAGCGCTCCGTGTCCGCGCGCGTCAGCTTCGCGGTGCCGATGAGCGCCAGCGCCTCCTCGTGCAGGTCCGCGCGGCCCTGGGCCTCCAAGATCTCCCCGGTGCGGATGAAGCAGCGCCGCAGGGTGAGAGGCGTCGCGTTCGCCAACGAGGAGAGGTTCACCAGCTGCGCCGTGCCGACATAGAAGTGCATCAGCACCGCGGCCAGGTCCCCGGCCTCCAGCGCCTTGCGCCCCGCCACCAGCCGCTTGGTCACCACCCGCGCGCGGCTGTCGACCCGCGCCTGCACCCAGCGGCGCCGGAAGTACTCCGCCGCCACCGCCTTGTGCAGCCGGCCCAGCGCGCCCGTCGGGTCCGCCAGGATGACGCCCGCGGCCAGGTTGTCCGCGTGCTCCGGCTCGCTCAGGAGGGTCTCCGCGGAGCGGAACCCCTCGTCCCCCAGCAGGCCGCACTCCAGGATGATGCCCTCGTGGATCAGCTCCAGCCGGTCCTCCTTCACGGCGGCGCGGTCCGTGGTCACCATCACCACGTCCACGTCCCGCCAGGGCTCCAGCGGCATGTCATGCGGCAACCGCGTCAGGCTCCCGGCCAGGAAGGCGCCGTGAAAGCCGGGGATGCGGGTGGACTCCTCCGCGACCCAGTCTCGGGCGCGTTGGATGGCCTGGCGTACGTTCATGGCGGTGTCCTCGGGGGCGCGTCAGCCGTTGAGCAGCTGCACCGGCGGGAAGCGCTTCGGATCCGCCAGCCACCGCGCGATGCCGGGCCGCTCCCGCATGCGCGCGAAGAAGGCGCGCAGCCGGGGGTAGCCGTCGATGACCTCCATCAGCCCGTTGTCCACCAGCATCTCCAGCATGCCGAAGACGCAGGTGTCCGCCACGCTCACCCTCTCTCCCACGAAGAAGCCCTCGCCGCCGTGGTTGTGCGCGATGAAGCGCTCGAACAGGCGCAGCCACGCCGGCAGCTCCTCCCCCAGCACCACCGGCAGCATCTCCCCCAGCTCCTCCGGAGACATGTTGCTCAGGCTCAGCGCGCGCGCGGAGACCTCCTCCACGCTCTCGATCATCATGTCGCACGCCGCCGCCTCGCGGTCGTTGACGCCATACAGCCCCCGCGTGCGCGCCACGTGACGCAGGATGGCGCGGCTCTGCACCACGCTGAACCCGTCTGGCTCCTCCCACAGCGGAACCTTGTCAAAGGCAAGAATGCCGGTGGCCTTGAGGGCCTCGAACTCCGGTGTCTTCACCTTCGCCTTCGCGTCATAGACGCCCAGGTCGCGGTACTCGTAGGCGACCCCGGCCTCCGCGAGCAGCAGGTGGATCTTCTCCGCCAGGCCGCGGGCGTGGAAGTACGTCAGACGTGGCAGGCGGGTCTCGGCGCTCATCGGTCGCGAATCACTCTCAGGTGGTGATGAAGGGGGATTGTTGCGAACTACAACGCCCAAAACGGGGGCTCGGAACGTAACACAATTGATATGATGTTAGAACTGGATTACAAGCTCAACAAGCTTAAGGGGGAATGTTTCCATGCGGCCGCCCGAATCCAACACCCTTCCTCGATTCAGTCCGGAGCTCAAAGCGCTGCATGGGGGGCTGTCTGCCGCGTTCGCGGCGTTCCTGGACTTCGCTGAGAGGGATCCGGAGGTCTACGCGCTGCACAAATTCAACAAGTTCGAAGAGTCCCCGCTGATGCACTACGACCTGCATCGGTGGCCCACGCTCATCGACTTGCGCCGCAGCCAGCTCCTGGAAGAGATGTCGCTCGGGGTCTGCCGCCTCATCAAGCGCGCGCCCCGGCGCCTGTTCGGAGGGGACGCGGGGCGCGCGGCCGCGTACTACGGCCTCCCCCTGGAGCGGGCCCAGGTGGCGCTGGAGGCGCTCGCGCTCACGGATGACGCGCGGGGCGCCATCAGCCGGGGGGACTTCATTGACTCCGCGGGGGGCATGAAGTGCCTGGAGTTCAACCTCACCGCTGGCCTGGGCGGCTGGGAGACGGCGCTCCAGGCCCAGCTGGTGATGGAGCAGCCGGCGCTCCAGCGCTTCGCGAAGGAGCGGGGCCTGGTGGTCCACGCGCAGGACACGCTGCACGTCCTCTTCAAGCACCTGCTGGAGGACATGCGCCGCAGCGTCATCCCGTGGGAGGGCGAGTGCAACCTGGGCGTGCTCTTCCCAGACAACGACACGCCGGACGCGGTGGGCATCGAGATGGCCACCCTCCTGCTCAACCACCACCTGAAGGAGGTGTGGGAGCCGGAGGGCGTCAAGGGCGAGGTGCTCATCGGCACGTACAGCGAGGTGCGGGACGCCGACGGGCAGCGCTTCACCCTGCGCGGCAAGCGGCTCCACGGCGTGCTGGAGCATGACGCGCGAGACCGGCTCAAGCTCGCGGGCCCGGAGTTCGACGCCCGCGCCCGGAGCGCGCTCGGCGCGCGCACCCTCTGCCTCTACAACGGCCCCGCGCAGGAGCTCCTCGACGACAAGCGAAACATCACGCTGCTGTCCGAGCACGCGGAGTCCCCGCTGCTGAGCGACGCCGAGCGCGAGCTCATCCGCCGCCACATCCCGTGGTCGCGCAAGCTGGAGCGCGCGCACACCACTCGCGGCGGAGCGCGGGTGTGGCTGCCGGACCTGGCCTCCGCGCGGCGCGAGGAGCTGGTGCTCAAGGCGGGCCGAGACTACGCGGGCCACTCCGTGCGCATGGGCTGGGCCACGCCCACCGCGGAGTGGGACGAGGCCATCCGCGCCGCGCTCGACTCGGGCGGCTGGGTGCTCCAGGAGCGGGTGGAATCCCAGCCCTACCACTACCTGCGCGCGGACGGTGGCGTGGGCCCCCACAACCTCATCTGGGGCCCCTTTGTCTTTGGCGACCTCTACGGAGGGACCATGGTCCGCATGAACCCTGCGGGGCGCGGCACGGGCATCGTCAATACACGCCAGGGCGCCACCATGTGCGCGCTCGTCATCGCGGAAGAAGCACAGCAGGCCACGAAGGGCTGAAGACACACTGCGTCGTCTTCAGCAGCCCCTCTCTTTCAATTCCAACTTCATTGGAATTGCTTGTTTTACTCCGTATCTTCTATTTTCTGGCTGACGCGAATGATTGCCTCCGGGCGCGTCCTCTCCGCGCCCGGGCCCCTGGGACCCCGCCCCAAAGGACCTCCACCGTGAACCTCAGTGTGCTCGACCATTCCCTCGTCGTTCGTGGCGGAAGTCCGCGTGAGGCCTTCCAGCACACCCTGGAGCTGGCCCGTGCCGCCGAGCAGCTGGGGTATCACCGTTTCTGGGTCGCGGAGCACCACGGCTCGGGGCACTTCGCGGGGGTGGCGCCGGAGATCATGGTGTCGCATGTCGCGTCGGCGACGTCGCGGATCCGGGTGGGCACCGGCGGCGTGCTGCTGACGAACTACAGCCCCTTCAAGGTGGCGGAGGTCTTCCGCCTGCTGGAGACGCTGTATCCGGGCCGCATCGACCTGGGCATCGGGCGGGCATCGGGCAGCTCGGACCTGGTGGCGAAGGCGCTGGCGTACGGCGGGCCGGTGAACCCGGAGGCGTTCCCCCAGAAGCTGGAGGACCTCATCGCGTTCCTGTCCGGCGGGACGCCCGCGACGGCGGACCTGAAGGGGCTGTCGCTCCGGACCATGGCGCCGGGCCTGCCCCAGCTGTGGGCGCTGGGGTCGGGGGAGCAGAGCGCCCTGCTCGCGGCCCGGCTGGGCATCTCCTTCTGCTTCGCGCACTTCTTCAACCCGGTGAACGGCGCCCCGGTGACGCGCGGCTACCGCGCGAGGTTCCAGGGTTCGCACGTGCAGCCCGCCCCCCGCTCGGCGGTCAGCGTGTACGTCATCTGTGGGAGGACCGAAGCGGAGGCGCGTCGAATAGCGCGGAGCAGCGACCTCCTGACGGTGAACACCCGCAAGGGGCGCAACGAGGAGCCCATCCCCTCCATCGAGGAGGCGGAGGCCTACCCCTACACGCCCGAGGACCTGGCGGTGCTGGAGTTCGACCGCCAGCGCGTCGTCTGCGGCGACCCGTCCCAGGTGAAGGCGCGGCTGCTGGCCATGGCCGAGGACTTCCAGGCCGACGAGCTGATTCTCACCACGCTCTGCCACGACCACCGGGCCCGCATGCGCTCGTACGAGCTGCTGGCGGAGGCCTTCGGGCTGGCCCAGGTGGGAGCGCCGCCCGGGGCCGTCCGGACCGAGCCCCAGCCCCGCGCCTGAAGCGCCATTCCCGGGGCACGGGCCCCGGGGCCGTGACCTCCCCGACGGGGGCGTGAGCCGCAGGCTCCGTCCCCCAGCAGCCGTTCCATTCCCACGAACGCCGGGCCTCGCGGCTGCCGGCGTTCCCAGCCCTTCGCGAGCGCCCCATGAACTCCACGGCCCGGAGTCCCTCCGCCCTGCCCTCCTTCCCCACGCTGGTGGACCTGCTGCGCTCGCGCGCGGCCACCCAGGGCGAGGACCTGCTCTACCGCTTCCTGGAGACGGGCGACGTCGACGGGCCCGTGGAGACGTGGAGCTATTCGAGGCTGGATGCACGGGCGCGCGCGGTGGGGGCGCTGCTCTCGGCGGACGGGGGCCGGGGTGAGCGGGCGCTGCTGCTCTACCCGCCGGGCCTGGAGTTCGTCGCCGGCTTCATGGGCTGTCTCTTCGGCGGCGTGGTGGCCGTGCCCTGTTACCCGCCGGACCCCACCCGGCTGGAGCGGACGCTGCCGCGCCTGCGCGCCATCGCGAAGGACTGCGGCGCGCGCTACGTGCTCACGACGCAGGCCATCCAGGAGATGGCGGAGTTCTTCACCCCGCAGGCGCCGGAGCTCGGGGAGCTGCGCTGGGTGGCCACCGACGCGGTGCCCGAAGGCCGCGCGGCGGAGTGGGCGCGGCCCGACGTGGACGCGGACACGCTCGCGTTCCTCCAGTACACGTCCGGCTCCACCGGGACGCCCAAGGGCGTGAAGGTGAGCCACCACAACATCCTCAGCAACGAGGCGCTCATCACCCGGGGCTTCGGGCTGGACGCGGCGCGCTCGTCCGGCATGGGGTGGCTGCCCATGTTCCATGACATGGGCCTCATCGGGAAGGTGCTCCAGCCGCTCTACCTGGGCTTCCCGTGCACGCTGATGTCGCCCATCGCGTTCCTCCAGCGCCCCCTGCGCTGGCTGGAGGGCATCTCGCACTTCCGCGCGACGTGCAGCGGCGGGCCCAACTTCGCGTATGACCTGTGCGTGCGGAAGGCCACCGACGCGGACCGCGGGCGGCTGGACCTGAGCAGCTGGGACCTAGCGTTCAACGGCGCGGAGCCGGTGCGGCGCGAGACGCTGGAGCGCTTCGCGGACACCTTCGCCCGCTGTGGGTTCCGCAAGACGGCGTTCTACCCATGTTACGGCCTCGCCGAGGCGACCCTCATCGTCAGCGGCGGCACGAAGGGCGAGCCGTATCACCACGGCCGCTTCGACTCGGACTCCGTGGCGCGGGGCCGGCCGGTGGAGGCGGCGGCGGACGGCCGCGCGCTGACGCTGGTGTCCTCGGGGCGCGCCGCGCCGGGGCACCTGGTGCGCGTGGTGCATCCGGAGACGCTGGACACGTGCCCCGCCGGGACGGTGGGGGAGATCTGGACCACGGGCCCCAGCGTGGCGCGGGGCTACTGGAACCGGCCGGAGGAGTCCGAGCGGGCCTTCGGCGCGCGGCTCGTGGGGAGCGCGGAGGCGTGGCTGCGCACGGGCGACCTGGGCTTCCTGAGCGCGGAGGGTGAGCTGTTCGTCACCGGCCGGCTCAAGGACCTCATCATCGTCCGGGGCCGCAACCTCTACCCGCAGGACCTGGAGCAGTCCGTGGAGCGGGCGCACCGCGCGGTGCGCCCGGGCTGCGTGGCCGCCTTCAGCGTGGAGGAGGCGGGCGAGGAGCGGCTGGTGGTGGCCGCCGAGGTGGACGCGCGCGACGACTTCGACGCGGCGGCCGTGGTGGACGCCGTGCGCCGGGCGCTGGCCGACGAGCACGCGGTGCACGCGCACGGCGTGGTGCTGCTCCAGGCGCGCAGCATCCCCAAGACGTCCAGCGGGAAGCTTCAACGCCGGGCCTGCCGCGACGGCTACCTCGCGGGGGAGCTGGAGGTGGTGGGCGCCTCCGTCGCCGCGACCGGCGCGGACGCGCCCGAGGTCCCCACCGTGTCCCTGCACGAGGCCCTGGCGACGTCCGGGCCGGAGCGCCGCGCGCGCGTGGAGGACGCCCTGCGCGGCGCCGTGGCGCGGCAGCTGGGCATGCCGCCCGGGCAGGTGAGGTCCGACGCGGCCCTGGCCAGCCTGGGGCTGGATTCGCTGATGGCGCTGGAGCTGCACGGCGAGCTGGAGGCCGCGCTGGGCACGTCGCTGCCCGTCGCCTTCCTGTGGCAGCACCCCACGCTCGCGGACTGCGCCGGACAGCTGCTGGAGGCGGGAGCCCGCGCGAGGAGCCTGCCGCCGCTCCAGGCCGGGACGCTGGAGGGAGTGCTGCCGCTGTCCCCCGGCCAGCAGCGCCTGTGGTTCCTGGACCGGCTGGTGCCGGGCACACCGCTGTACCACGTGCACTTCCAGCTGCGGCTCTCCGGCCCGCTGGATGAGCCGGCGCTGCGCCACGCGCTGGACGCGCTCGTCGCGCGGCACGCGGTGCTGCGCACGCGCTTCCCGGAGGCCGAAGGCCAGCCGCACGCGGTGGTCCAGCCCGCGGGAAGCGTGGAGCTGGCCCGGACCGACCTGCGCGGGCTGTCCGCCGCGGAGCAGGACGCGAAGCTTCGCGAGCTGGCGCAGGCCCAGGCGCGGGAGCCCTTCCCGTTGGAGTCCGGCCCGCTGCTGCGCACCGCGCTGGCGGCGCTGGATGAACGGGAGCACGTGCTCCTGATGACGCAGCACCACATCATCACGGATGGCTGGTCCACGGGCGTGCTGGCCCGCGAGCTGGCGGCGCTCTACCGCGCCCGGGTGGAGGGCACGGCCAGCGCGCTGAGGCCCGTCGCGTTGCAGTACCCGGACGTCGCGCGGTGGCAGCACGCGTGGGGCCCGCTGCTGGACGCCCAGCGCGAGTTCTGGTCGCGCAAGCTCCAGGGCATGCCCCGGCTGGAGCTGCCCACGGACCACGCGCGGCCACGGACGCCCGGCTTCCAGGGCGCGCTCCACCGGCTCACCCTGCCCCGCGACCTCGTGGAGCGCGTGAAGGCGGCGGGCCGCGAGGAGGGGTGCACCCTCTTCGTCACGCTGGCGGCGGCGTGGGCCGCCCTCATGGCGCGCTACAGCGGACAGACGGACTTCGGACTGGGCACCGTCGTGTCCCAGCGCGAGCGCTCGGAGCTGCGCGACGTGGTGGGCTTCCTCGCCCACACCCTGGTGCTGCGCTGTGACGTGTCCGGAGCGCCTTCGCTCCGCGAGCTGCTCGCGCGCACGCGGCGCACCTTCCACGAGGCGCTGGCGAACGCGGAGCTGCCCTTCGAGGAGGTGGTGGGCGCCTCGCGCGCGGTGCGCGGCGTGGACAACCCGCTCTTCCAGACGAACCTCCTGCTGGAGGCCCTGCCCCCCGCGGACCTGGACGTGCCCGGCATGACGTGGCGGCCCGTGCTGCCCGTGCCGGATGGGGCGGTGGAGGGCACGGCGAAGTTCGACCTCCAGCTCTCCCTCGCGGAGACGCCCGAGGGCCTGGAGGGCGCGCTGGAGTACCGCACCGACCTCTTCGAGCCCGCCACCGTGGCGCGGCTGGCCGGGCACCTGGAGCGGCTGCTGCGCGCGAGCGTGGACGCGCCCGGCGTGAGCGTGGCGGACCTGCCCCTGCTCCCCCCGGACGAGGCGCGCACCGTGCTGCGCGACTGGAACGACTTCACGCCGCCCCCAGCGGCCGCCCGCGACGTGAGCCTCCCCGGTCAGTTCCGCGCGCAGGCGGCGCGCACGCCGGGCGCGGTGGCCGTGGTGGGCGACGACGAGGTGCTCACCTACGCGCAGCTGGACGCGCGCAGCGACGCGTGGGCCTCGCGCCTGCGGGAATTCGGCGTGGGCCCCGAGTCGCGCGTGGGCCTGTGCGTGGAGCGCTCCGCGAGCATGGTGGTGGCCATGCTCGGCGTGCTCAAGGCCGGGGCGGCCTATGTGCCGTTGGACCCGGACTATCCGCGCGAGCGCCTGGCGTACGTGCTGGAGGACTCCGGCGCGGCGCTGCTGCTGACGCAGACGCACCTGGCGGCGCTGCTGCCCACGGCCGGGCTGCCGGTGGTGTGCCTGGACGGTCCGGACGCGCCGTCCCCGGCGGACGCGCGCGGCGCACCTCTCCTGCGCCTGGGCGCGGGCGACCTCGCGTACGTCATCTACACGTCGGGCTCCACGGGCAGGCCCAAGGGCGTGATGGTGCCCCACGGCGCGGTGGACAACTTCTTCACCGCCATGGACGCGCGCGTGGGGCCGTCACCCGCGGGCTCGTGGCTGGCCGTCACCAGCATCTCCTTCGACATCTCCGTGCTGGAGCTGCTGTGGACGCTCACGCGCGGCTTCAAGGTCGTGGTGCAGGGCGAGGACGCGGTGCTGAGGGCGCCCGCTCGCGCGTCCGCCACGCGCCGCAAGCCGCTGGAGTTCAGCCTCTTCTACTTCGCGGATGACGCGGACGGGGCCTCCGGCGCGGACCGCTACCGGCTGCTCATGGAGGGCGCGAAGTTCGCGGACCGCCATGGCTTCGCGGCGGTGTGGACGCCGGAGCGGCACTTCCACGCCTTCGGTGGCCTGTACCCCAACCCGGCCGTGGCCGGCGCGGCCATCGCCGCCGTCACCGAGCGGGTGGGCATCCGCGCGGGCAGCGTGGTGCTCCCGCTGCACCACCCGGTGCGCGTGGCGGAGGACTGGGCGCTGGTGGACAACCTCTCCCGGGGCCGCGCGGGCATCTCCGTGGCGTCGGGGTGGCACGCGAACGACTTCGTCTTCGCGCCGGACGCCTACGCGCGGCGGCGCGAGCAGATGCTGGAGGGCATCGACGCCGTGCGCCGGCTGTGGCGCGGCGAGACGCTGCGCCTGCCCGGCGGCGGGGGCGCGCAGGTGGACGTGACGCTGCGGCCCAGGCCCGTGCAGGCGGAGCTGCCGGTGTGGCTCACCGCGGCCGGCAACCCGGACACCTTCATCACCGCGGGCAGGCTGGGCTGCCGCGTCCTCACCCACCTGCTGGGCCAGTCGTGGGAGGAGCTGGAGCAGAAGCTGGCGCTCTACCGGGACGCGTGGCGCGGCGCGGGCCACCCGGGCGACGGCCACGTCACCCTGATGCTGCACACCTTCATCGGGGAGGACCTGGGCGCGGTGCGCGCGGCGGCGGAGCGCCCCTTCCGCGACTACCTCAAGAGCTCTGCGGACCTGATGCGCGGCCTGGGCCGCACGCTGGGCGTGGACATGGACGCGGCCACGGAGGCGGACCTGGAGCGGCTGGCCGGCCACGCCTTCGAGCGCTACTTCGAGACGAGCGGCCTCTTCGGAACGCCGCGCGGCGTGCGCGAGCGCGTGGAGCAGCTGCGCTCGGGCGGCGTGGATGAGCTGGGCTGCCTCATCGACTTCGGCATCCCCACCGACACGGTGCTCGCGAGCCTGCCCCGGCTGCACGAGGTGAAGACGCGGAGCGACCGCGACGGCCGGCGCACCGGCACCGGCGGGCCCCTGGCCGAGCGGCTGCGCGAGCACGCCATCACCCACCTCCAGTGCACCCCGTCGCTGGCGCGCACCCTGCTCGCCGACGCGGACCCCGCGGAGGCCCTGGGCAGCGTGCGCCGGATGCTGGTGGGCGGCGAGGCCCTGCCCGTCGCGCTGGCCACGTCGCTCCAGCAGGCGCTGTCCCCGGACGCGGCGCTGCTCAACATGTATGGCCCCACGGAGACCACCGTCTGGTCC
>JAFADT010000446.1 GCA_023424585.1 Pseudomonadota bacterium | reverse complement strand
AGCACGCCCAGGCAGAGCGCCGCGACGGCGGTCCCCCGGCGCGGCAGCAGCAGCGCGAAGCCCGTGGCCAGGCCGCCCGCCAGGGTGAAGTGGACGAGCAGGCCCAGCAGCACCGGCACGACTCCGTGGGCCGCGCCCCCGCGGAAGAACAGCCCCGCCACGAGGAGCGCCGGCTTCCAGGGCTCGCCGCGCAGCGCGCCCGAGAACGCGAAGGCGAGCACCGCCATCGCGAAGGCGCCCAGCGTTCCCGCGAGCGCGCCGGGGAGGACGACATCGCGCACGGGGTTCCACGGCGCCACCGCGAGGTCCACGGCCCGGATCCGCTGCTGCTTGCGCATGTCCATCCTCCCGTTCGCGACCCGGAGGAGCCCTGAGCTTCAGCGCCCCGGGGCCGCTCCGGCCTCAACCTGGGGACGCATGTCCGCGCGCGGGAGGCGCGGCCCCCGCCGCGAAGGTGGGCGGTGCCCACGGAGCGTCCGCTGGACGTCCCGGAGGGCGGGCATGCGAGAGGCCGCGCGCGCAGGTGGCGTTGCCGGTGTGGCGTTGATGGCGGCGGGGCTGGCCGCCTGGAGGGTGTGGCGGGCATCGCACAGAGGGGCATGGGTCCGGGCGGAGCCATGGACGGCCCCTGGGGGGAGGCCGCTAGGCTCCTGGCTGTGATTGCTTCCGTCCGCTTCGAGCACTTCCGGTGCCTGCATCGCGTGCAGCTCGCCTTGGAGCCAATGACCGTCCTGGTGGGGCCGTCCGCATCGGGGAAGACCTCGGTGCTGGAGGGGCTCCAGCACCAGCTGGCCTATGAGCCGTCGGACTTCTGGCGGCGGGACGAGTCGCGCCCGCTGTCCATCGAGTGGACCTACGCGCACGGCGACCGCACGTGCGTGGAGTATCCGTTCAGCGTGATGGACACGCTGCCCGGCCAGGGCCACTCCACGCAGCAGCTGTCGTTGAGCCTGGAGGCGCTGCGCGGGGGCGGCTCGTCCGCGAAGGCGACGTGGCTGGAGCGCAAGGGCGGCAACCTCGCGAGCGTCTTCGCGGCGCTGCCCATGGCCACGCGCGAGGTGATTTCGCGGGAGCTGGCGAAGCGCGTGCCGTCGCTGTCGGAGGTGGACGTGGCGCGAGACCTGGAGGACCGCTCCTTCCGGCTGCGCTTCCGCGACCGCTGGAGCCCGGACGTGTGGTTCGGCCCCGACTACGTGTCGGACGGGGTGCTGTGGCTGCTCGCGTTCCTGGTGCTGCCCTACCAGCGCCCGCTGCCGGAGCTGCTCACGCTGGACGAGCCGGAGCGCGCCCTGCACCCGGGGCTGGTGCGAGAGGTGCTGGAGCTGCTGCGCGCCATGACGCGCGGCGAGTCCACGGGGGGCCAGCCGGTGCAGGTGGTGCTGGCCACGCACTCGCCGGACCTGCTGGAGCACGTGCGCCCGGAGGAGGTGCGCCTGCTGTCGCGAGACCCCGCGGACGGCTCCGCGCGCGTGCAGCCCGTGCCCGCCACCGCGCTCCACTGGCGGCGCGAGTGCCGGGAGCTGCTGGACTCGCTGTAGCCCCGGGCCCTGGCGCGGGCCGGGCTGTGTCCACCAGCGCACGGCCCCTGCTCCTCGAGTGACCGCGGGGTGACGCTCCGCGCGCGGGGCTGACGGTTGTGTGCCTGCGTCGGCGGGCCACTCCTAACGTGGGCCTCTCCGCCCATGCCCCTCCTCCTGCCCATCCTCCTGGCCCTGGCGTGCGCGCCGCTCGCCTATGTCGCGGGCCGGTGGCGTCCGGGCGCCGCGGCCTGGATGGGCGCGCTGGGGGCGCTCGCCGCGCTGGGGGCGCTGGTCCATGAATGGACGACGCAGGCGCCCACGCGCCTCGTGCTCCCCTGGGCCCCCGCCTGGGGCCTGTCCCTGGAGCTCACCCGCGACGGCCTGTCCGGCCTCTATGCCGCGCTGGCGCTCGGCATCGGCGCGCTCGTGGTCCTGTACTCGCGCGCGTACATGCCGCACCACCTGGCCGAGGAGCGCCGGCCCCCGGGCGACGAGGTCCGCTTCCAGGGGCTCCTCCTCGCGTTCATGGCCGCCATGGTGCTGCTGGTCACCGTGGATGACCTGCTGCTGCTCTTCGTGGCGCTGGACCTCACCACCATCATCTCCTACCTGCTCATCGGCTTCGACCGCGAGGACCCCGAGTCGCGCGCCGCCGCGCTCCTGTCGCTGGTGCTCACCGGCGCCACCTCCATCGTCTTCTTCGCCGGCGCCCTCACGCTGGGCCTCCAGTACGACACCTTCTCCCTGCCGCTCGTCATCGAGCGCGCCGCGCACCACCCCGCGTCCACCGGCGCGCTCGTGTGCCTGGCCGTGGGCGCGCTGGGCAAGAGCGCGCAGGTGCCGTTCCACTTCTGGCTCCCGCGCGCCATGGCCGCGCCCACGCCCGTGTCCTCGTACCTGCACTCGGCAGCCATGGTGGCCGCGGGCGTCTTCCTCCTCCAGCGCCTCTACCCCCTGTTCGCCCCGGCCACGGCCGTGCGCGACGGCCTGCTCGCCATCGGCTTCCTGTCCCTGGGCATGGGCAGCCTCATGGCCCTGGTGGCGGATCCGTTCAAGCGCGTGCTCGCGTACTCCACCATCGCGCAGTACGGCTACGCGCTGGTGCTGGTGGCGCTGGGCTCCGAGGGCGCGCCGCTCTACGTCGCCGCCCACGCCCCCTGCAAGGCCGCCCTGTTCCTCACCGCGGGCGCCGTCACCCAGGTCACCGGGAAGAAGAAGCTGTCGGAGGTCGGGGGCCTGCGCCACTCGCTCCCCGTGCTCGCGGGCGCCAGCGCCGTCGCGGCGGCGGGGCTCGCCGCGGTGCCCTTCACCGAGGGCTTCTTCAAGGACGAGGTCTTCTTCCACGCGCTCGTCCAGCGGGGCCCCGCGTTCATGGCGGCCGGGCTCGTGGGCGCGGGCATGACGCTCGCGTACACGCTGCGCCTGTGGTGGGGCCTCTTCGGCGGCCCGCGCCGCGCCGCGCCCGCCGCGCCCGCGC
>JAFADT010000289.1 GCA_023424585.1 Pseudomonadota bacterium | reverse complement strand
GACGGCCGCTGGCTGGCTTCCGCGGGAAGGCCCGGAGCGCTCCGCATCTGGGACTGGCGCCAGGGCCAGCTGCAAGCGGTGATTCCGGGCCACACCGATGTCGTGCTCGGGCTGGCCTTCTCCCCCGATGGCGGCCGGCTGGCCTCCGGTGGCCTGGACAAGGCGGTCCGCGTCCGGGACGCGCGGACCGGCGCCGAGCAGCTCCGCTTCGAGCACGATGACAACGTCATCGCCGTGGCCTTCTCCCCGGACGGCGGGCGGCTCCTGTCCACGAGCGCGGACCGGAGCGCGCGGGTCTGGGACCTGGCGTCGCGCAAGGAGGTCCATCGCCTCCTGGGGCACGGGGAGAAGGTGGAGGCGGGCGCGTTCTCCTCGGATGGACAGCGCATCATGACGGCGGCGGGCGACCGGGCCGTGCGCTTCTGGGACGCCCGGTCCGGGCGGCTCACTGACGTGTTTCGCAACGCGGGCAACGTCTCCGTGGCGGCCATCGACGGCGGGTTCCAGTGTCTGGTCCAGGGCGGCTGGGACGGGCGCGTGCAGCGCATCGACGGACGCGGGGGCGCGCTGCTGGAGCGGCTGGATGCGCATCACGCCTCCGTGATGAGCGTGGCCTTGTCGCCGGACGGGCGCACGTTCGCTTCGGGCGGGATGGATGGGGTCCTGAACGTGTGGCGCCGGCCGGAGCTGCCCGCGGAGGCGGTGCTGGGCGGGCAGGGGGACTGGGTGGAGGCGCTCGCGTTCTCCCAGGACCGCGAGCTGCTCGCGGGCAGTGAGGCCGGCTGGCGGCGGTGGCGCGTCGCCGAGGGGACGGACCCCGCTCCAGCGCCTGGGGGCGCGGAGGCCGCGGTGTCCCTGGCGGTGAGCCCCGACCGCGAGCGCATCGCGGTGGGCACGATGAAGGGGAGGGCGCTCGTGCTGGACGCGCGCTCGGGGCGGGTGCTGCTGGAGCTGCCCGGGGTGAACGGCTCCGTGCGCGCGGTGGCCTTCAGCCCGGACGGGGCGCTCGTCGCGGTGGCGGGAGACCCGGACATCCAGCTCTGGTCGGTGTCCGACGGCAGGCCCGTGGGGCTGCTCCAGGGCCACACCGGCAAGGTCTGGGCCCTGGCCTTCGACAGCACGGGCCGCAGGCTCGCGTCGGGCGGCGCGGACAAGACGGCGCGGACGTGGGACGTGGCACGGCGTCAGCCCCTGCTGCGGCTCGACCTGGGCGAGCCCGTGCGCGCCGTGGCGTTTACCCCGTCCGAGCCCCACCTGGTGACGGCGGGAATGCGGCAGCCCCTTCGCGTCTGGGACGCGGAGGAGGGCCGGCTGCTGAAGGCGATGGACGCGCAGGCCGTGGGCGTGCTGGCCCTGGCCGTGTCCCCGGACGGCCGCTTCCTGGCCTCGTCGGGCGTGGAGGAGGGCGTGAAGCTCTGGGGCCTGCCCTCCGGAGAACACCTGGGGACCCTCACGGGGCAGCAGGGCTTCCTGGCGGCCCTGGCCTTCTCCCCGGACGGCGCGCTCCTCGTCTCCGCGGCCTCTGACGGGACGCTCCAGCTGAACCGGTTCGGGGCCAGCGCGCATCCGCCCCCGGCGGGAGCGGGCATCGAGGACCTCCTGCGACGCTACGGGCTCGTCTGGGACGAGGCGCGGCTCCGCGTCCTGCCTCGCTGAGCCGTCCGGCGGCTTCCAGGCGCTCAGACGCCGGGGGCCGCCGCCGCGCTTTCAGCCGCCACGCGCGAGCGCAGGTCCTGCTTGAGGCCCAGCGCGAAGAGCACCAGCGTGAGCAGGTACACGGGCTCGATGAAGAAGAGCAGCGGGCCGCCCAGGGACAGGCCGTGGGTCTTCTTCTCGAAGACGACGTGGGCGCCCACCACCATCGCGAAGCGGAACACCATGACGCCCCCCGCGATGCCCGCAGCCGTCCCCGTGGGGAGCCGGGCCACGGCCTCCGCGGCGAGCAGCGTGGGCGCCAGCGGCAGGGCCATGAGCAGGCCGGCGGTCCACTCCAGCGTCATGGCGTACACGGCCACCGCGGCCACCAGCAGGTGCGCGGCGGTGACGGGCGTGCCGGGCACGCGCACCCAGCACAGCGGCACCAGCAGCGCGAAGGTGAAGAGGTAGGCCCCCACGAAGTGCACGGCGCGGCTGACACCGTTCTCATGCAGGGGCATCCAGGCGCGCATCTTGTCGGCGAAGCTCATGGCGCCGCACCGTAGGCCATCCGCGCCCCGGATGCCTCCCCCCGGGGGAGGGGCCGGACGCCGCGCACCCCGGGGCGCGAGAATAAGCCTTCACCGGGGCGTACCTGAGGGGCAGCCGCATTCCTGCCGCTGCATTCACCCCGAAGGTCCTTCCCCGATGAAACAACTCCTGTCTCCAGACATCGCGCGCCGCGCGTTCCGTCACGCCGGCGTCAAGGTGGCCGCCGTCGCCACGGCGGGCCTGGCGCTCACCAGCGCCATCAGCTTCGCGTCCGTGTCCGCGCGCACGCGGCCCCACGACTTCACGCAGGCGGACGTGGACGCCATCGTCGCGCAGATCCGCCAGGTGCCGACGGACACGTTCTACGTCCGGCTGCCCACCTTCTCGCCCCGGGGCGGCGTCAACGGCTCGCGCCTCTACGGCACGCTGCCCATCGCCTACGTGCGGCGCATGGCCAGCGCCCAGAACGTCGTCCTCAACGAGGAGGCGAACATCATGGGCCTGGTGATGGATCCGAACACCGAGGCGGGGCAGGCGTCGGGCGCCCAGTCGCAGCGCGTGGCCTTCGCCATCGACGCCATCCTCGCGGACATCACCCCCGGCTCGTACCAGTTCCTGAAATAGCCATGAACCCCGTCCCATCGCGACCAGAGGGGGATGAACGCCGGGCGGCCCGCTGGGCGTGCATCGCGGTGCTGCACCTGGCCGCGGTGGGCGCCTTCCTCTGGACAGGCCTGGCGCGCGTGAACTCGGACGCCGCGTTCGACCGGGGCGTCCGGACCTACCAGGGCCTCTCCGGCGTCCTCAGCGACTACCGCTACTTCGCGCCCGCGGTGGCCAGCGACTCGCGGACCGGCTTCCTCATCGAGCAGCGCGACGGAAGCTCCCTGTTCGAGCCCCTGACCTCCGACGAGGTGGAGGTGGCGCGCCGCTACCGCTGCATCGTCGCGTCCGGCCTGCGCGCCAACCGGAAGACGCAGGACGTGCTGGCGCAGTCCTGGGCGGCGGTGATGCTGGGCATCCACCCGGAGGCCACCCGCGTCACCGTCGTCATCCAGTCGTACCAGCTCCCCACCCTGGAGGCCTGGGCCGCCGGCGCGAGGGCGGACTGGGCCATCCACTACACCGGGACCTTCGGCCGCCGTGACGGCCCGGAGCCCGAGGCCTCGCCATGAACCGCGTCCAGACCCGGCTGCGGCGCTTCTGGCTGGAGCCCGCCGCCCCCGACGGGCTCGCCTTCCTGCGCATCGCCGTCGCGCTCCTCTCGCTCGTCCAGCTCGCCATCCTCTGGCCGCACCTGCCGGAGCTGTACGGCAACTTCGGCCTCGTCCAATGGGTCATCACCGACGTGGGCGCGGGCGACTGGGCGCCCAGCCTGGGGACGCTGGGGCTCCTGCTGGCGCCGCTGGGCGTCACGACGATGACCACGATGTACGCCGTGTTCGTCCTCTACGCGGTGGGCCTGGTGGGGCTGCTCGTGGGCTACCGCACGCGCGTGTTCGCGGTGCTCGCCTGGTCCACGCACGGCCTGACGTCCGCGAACGCGTACCTGTCGCTGTACGGCGTGGACACCATCCTCCATGTGCTCTTCTTCTACCTGGTGTTCATGCCGTCCGCGGGGCGCTGGTCGCTGGACGCGAGGGCCGGCCGCGCCTTCACCGGCCCTTCGTCCACGGCGCGGGTGGCGCTGCGCACGCTCCAGCTCCACCTGTGCTTCATCTACCTGGACACCGGCCTCGCCAAGGCCCAGGGGCCCCAGTGGTGGAGCGGCGAGGCCCTCTGGCGCGCGCTGATGCAGCCGCAGTTCCAGGCCTTCGACTTCTCGTGGCTCGCGGCGTACCCGCTGCTGGCGAAGGTCGCCTGCTGGGGCACGCTGCTCATCGAGGTGGGCTACGCGGGGATGATCTGGGTCCCCCGGCTGCGGCGGCCCTGGCTGGTGGCCACGCTGCTGCTGCACGCGGGCATCGCCGTCTGCCTGCGCCTGTGGCTGTTCTCCCTGACGATGATGGCCTTCAACCTGGCCGCCTTCGCCTGGGCGTGGCGAGCCTCGGAGGCGCCGGCCCGGGAAGGGCCCTCGGAGCTGGCCCCGGACCCCGCGCTCCAGCCGGTGTGAAACCCCGAAGGGCGCCGCGCATCAGGGGGGCGCAACCTGAACCGGAAGAAGGGGTGGACCATGAGAATCCTTGTGACGGGTGCGACGGGCTACATCGGCGCGGCGGTGGTGGACGCGCTGAAGCGGGCAGGGCACCAGGTGGTGGGGCTGGCGCGGTCGGACGCGGCGCGGAGCAAGCTCGCCGCCCGGGGCGTCCAGGTGGCCCAGGGCGACCTGAAGGACCCGGCGGGGCTGGCGGCCGCGGTGAAGGACGTGGACGCGGTCATCTGGACCGCGACGTCCAACGACAAGGACGTGGACGCGCCGGCCGTGGCGGCGGTGGCGGACGCGCTCCAGGGCACGAACAAGGCGTTCCTCTACACGAGCGGCGTCTGGGTGCACGGTGACACGCAGGGCGTCGCCAACGAGGACTCGCCGCTGAGGTCGACGCCGCTCGTCGCCTGGCGCCCCGGGGTGGAGCAGCGCGTGCTGGGCACGCCGGGCGTGCGCGCCATCGTCATCCGCCCGGGCGTCGTCTACGGGCAGGGCACCGGCATCCCCGCCATGCTCACCGGCTCCGCGAAGGACGGGGGCGCCGTGCGCTACGTGGGCACGGGGGAGAACCACTGGGCGGTGGTGTTCGTGGATGACCTGGCGGACCTCTACGTGCGCGCCGTGGAGAAGGCGCCCGCGGGGACCGTCCTCCTCGCCACGCAGGGCCCGGGCGTGAAGGTGAGGGACGCCGCCCAGGCCGCGAGCGAGGGCGCGGGCGTGGCCGGCAGGACGGTGGCGTGGCCGCTGGAGGAGGCCCGCAAGCAGCTCGGTCCGTTCGCGGACGCGCTGGCGCTGGATCAACGCTTCTCGTCCCAGAAGGCGGAGACGCTCCTGGGCTGGGCGCCCCAGGGCCCCAGCCTCCTCGACGAGCTGCGCACCGGCTCCTACGCGCGCCGCTGAAGCGCCGGACGCCTTGCCCGCACCGGCCTGGGGGGGCCGGTGCGCGGGCGTCAGTCGATGAGGGGCGTCTGGGATTGCGCCCGGGTGACGGGACTCATCGCGAAACACCGGGACTGTGATGCCTTTGGATCCGGGAGATTCCGGGCAAGGCCAGACAGTTCCGTCTCGGTGGGTGAGGGTGTTTTTCCCAGCCTGCGAGAACGCCCGCCCGAGGGGTGAAACACATCGCGGGGACGGGAGTGATTGTTTATAGACGTGACGTCCAGGCCCGTCTGGAGGCGTCACTGAAGCACTCGCACCACAAGCACCTTCCAACACACTCAGTGTATTGGTTCCTGGCGGGCCTGGCCTTGCTCTACGTGGAGGCGGCGGCGCTGCTGGACCCCCTGGGGGTGCCGCTGCTCCCTCACTCGGTGGTCCAGGACGTGCTCCGGAGCGGGTTCGGCTTCTCCCTGCTCCTGCTGGGCATCCCCTGCTGCCTCTGGGTCCTGGGCTGGCGGGCCCGGGACCTCTTCGCCTGGCTGCTGGCGCCGCACACGCTGACGGTGGAGGCCGAGGGCCTGCGCGCGGACGCCACGTGGATCCGCTGGCGGGACGTGCGGGAGATCGTCGAGCAGCGGGCGCACGACCGGCTCATCCTGCGCCACGCGGGCGGGACGCTGCGGCTGCGGTTGGACCTCAGGACGAGGTGGACCAGGGCTACGCGTCCCGCGAGCTGAACATCGTCGCCCAGGGGCGGACCCGGAAGTTCGACGAAGCGAAGGTCATCAACGCGCCAGTCCTGCTGGCCTGTCTGTCAGGCCGGCTGGCCGGCTGACCCCTCCACGGACATCCCGACATGGAAATCTACCGCTCCCCCCAGTCCAGGAAGCGGGCGGAGAAGCCTCGCGCCATCTACTACTCGCGGACCCGGCTCATCGCGGGCGTGGTCATCTGGGTGCTGGCGACGGTCCTCTTCGGCGCCTGGGAAGACATGGAGGAGAACGTCTACCTCGACCAGTCCTACATGGGCCTGCCCGTCCTGAAGATGGCGCAGATCAAGACCACGCTCGCGAAGCCCCGCGTGAAGAAGCTGCGCGTCTCCGCGCTCGCCATGGACAGCGACGAGTACATGGCGCTCTGCGACAGCTACAGCCAGGGCGGCCTGCCTCCGGCCACGCGCTGACGCCGCCTGTGGGGTGGGCGTGGCGCCGTGGGTGCGCGCCCCTCCGTCCTCGCCGCGGCGTGCCGCTGGGGTGAACGCCGGAGACCTGGGGCGGTGCTCCGGCGTCCGTCGCGAGGGCCCTACGCGGGCAGCGTGCCCTGGCCGGTGGCCAGCGTGTTCATGAAGGACTTCACCTTCTGCACGTAGGTGGCGTCGCCCGTGCCCGCGGGGATGGCGTCCGGGTTGCTCTTGTCCACGCCGTTGGGGCCGGAGTTGTAGGCGCGCAGGGCCAGCTCATCGCTGCCGAACTGCGCCTTCATGTCCTTCATGTAGTAGGCGCCGGCGAGGATGTTGGTCTCCGGGTCGGCGAGGTCCTTGCCCTGGAGCTCCGGGTACTTGGCCTGCAGCTCCTTGTAGGTGTTGGGGTTGACCTGCATCAGGCCGGTGTCCGTCAGGCCGTTGCCGCCGTTGGTGGTGACGGCCTCCAGGTTGCCGCGCGACTCCTGCCAGATCTGCGCGGCCAGCATCTCCGCGGGCATGCCCGTCTTGGCGGAGGCGGACTCGATGGCGCTGCGGAACTTCTCCAGGCCCGGGGGCAGGTTGTTGCCCAGCTTCGTGCCGCCGCCCTGGGACGAGGACGCCTGCTGCGAGGTCGACGGGCCCACGACGCCCGTGTTGCCGTTGGACGCCGGGGGCTGCGAGGTCGCCGGGGCCGGGGTGCTGGCGCCGCCGTCGAGCGACACGGGAGGACGGCTCGACGTGTCCTGCGGCGTGAAGCTGCTGTCGGAGAAGGGCTGCGAGCCCGTGCCGCACTGCCCACCCGAGGCGCCCTGCGCGCCCTGGAGCCCCTGCGCGCCACCGGCCGCCTGCGCCACCAACTGCACGACGGAGGACAGCACCGTCAGCGTGTCCTGCAGCAGCTTGCCCAGCTCCGCGCCCTTGCCGGAGCCGACGTCGAAGCCGTCCTGCTGGAGCGCCGCGAGGCCCGGCGAGCCCGGCTTCTGGCTGGAGGAGAACCCGTCCACGCCACCCGGACGGCCCGCGAGGCGGGGGGAGGCGGCGTCCTGCACGGGCAGGCGGGACACGGGAGCGGAGGCGCTGCGAAGGGGCGAGATGGCCATGGCGGGGAACCTCGAAAGGGGATGGGGTTTCGGGTGTGCTGCGATGCAGGACCCCATAGCAGCGGGCGTGCCAGCCCCCGCGGGCCACCAGGCCGCGCGCAACCCATGGATTTCACGAGCACCCCGAGGCGCTCCCGGGGCCTGGGGCTGGTGACTCGTGTCACCGGTCCGATGCCCACCGTCATCAGCCGAACCCACCGGTCTCCAGGCATGGCGGAGGGAGCGCGCCTCGTGCAGTACACGTCCATGGCCGACATCTCCCACCGCGTTGTCCGGACGAACGGCGTCCACCTGCACCTGGCGGAGGCGGGCCAGGGGCCGCTGGTGCTGCTCCTCCATGGCTGGCCGGAGTCCGGGTACTCGTGGCGCCACCAGCTCGTGGCGCTGGCGGAGGCGGGCTACCACGCGGTCGCGCCGGATGTTCGCGGCTACGGCCAGAGCGACAAGCCGGAGCCCATCGAGGCGTACAGCATGAAGGCGCTGCTGGCGGACTTCGTGGGCCTGCTCGACGCGCTGGGGGAGCGGACCGCGGTGGTCGTGGGGCACGACTGGGGCGCGGCGATGGCGTGGAGCTGCGCCGCGCTGCACCCGGACCGCTTCCGCGCCGTCGTGGGCATGAGCGTGCCGCACCTGGGCCGCGCGCCCCTGCCGCCGACGCAGCTCTTCCGGCGCATGTTCAAGGACACGTGGTTCTACATCCTCTACTTCCAGGAGCCGGGCGTCGCGGAGGCGGAGCTCGAAGCGGACATCCCGAGGACGGTCCGCATCCTCCTGGCAGGCAGCCCCGGCTTCGATTCGCAAGCCCAGGGCGTGAAGGCGCGCCGCGAGGGCGACGGCCTCCTCACCGGCGTCGAGGTGCCGGACACGCTGCCCGCGTGGCTGACGGAGGCGGACCTCGCGCACTTCGCGAAGGAGCTGGAGCACAGCGGCTTCCGGGGTGGGCTCAATCGCTACCGCAACATGGACCGGGACTGGGAGGAGCTGCCCGAGCTGGCGACCGCGCTCATCCGGCAGCCCGCCCTGTTCATCGTCGGGGAGAAGGACCCGGGGCGCGCCTTCGCGCCGGTGGAGCCCATGAAGGCGCTGGTGCCCGGCCTCCGGGACATGCTCGTCCTCCCGGGGGCGGGCCACTGGATCCAGCAGGAGCGCCCCGAGGAGGTGAACGCCGCCCTGCTGTCCTTCCTGAGGTCATTGCCCACGTGAGCCCGTGACGGGGCGGGGCCTCCCTGTCAGGGATTGGGAGCGTCCTTCAGCCGCAGAATGGAGCTGGAGAAGCCCGCTCCCAGCACAGGCCCGAACACACCTGCCGGGTTGATGACAGAGCGCTCCAGGGCGCCGCCTTCGCGGGCGAGGAAATCCCAGGCCGCGCGCTCTGCCCGCGTCTTGGACCTCCCGTACGCGCCCACGCCGGGGCGCTGTGGGGCCGTCCAGTCCGTCTCAGTGAACTGATGCCTTTCGGGTGGATGGCCCATAGCCGATGGCCGCCAACGAGGAGGGCAGCACCGCGCGGTGACACCCAGCTCGCGCGAGGCGCGCAGCATGCGGAGCGCTCCTTCCCGCGCAGGGGTGAGCAGCTCGCCCTCGTGCCGGGGAGGCCAGCGGGGAAGGCTAGGTGCAACGCGTGGTCGCAGCCCGCAACGACCTCCTCCCATCCCGTGTCCTGTATCGGCCAGGTACGCGGCGGAGAAGGACATACGGGCGCCTGGTTCCACGCCGCCCTCCTTCGACATGGCGTGCACCTCGCCCTCGCGCTTCAGGTCCCGCACGGAGGTGCGTACCTCAAGGCCCGCGGCCAGGAGCTGAACAATGCAATGTCCACCGATGAAGCCAGCTCCGCCAGTGACCAGGACCGTGATCATCGCCGCCTCGTCGGCGTGTTCATGCGCGGCAGGCTGTCCGCGAGGCAGTCGGAGGAGAACTGCTGGATTCGCGAAGGGCCGTGAAGTGCGCCTTCACGGCGTCCATGTGTATTGCCACTCAACCGGGCTTCTGCGGCGCTGCTACGCTTGCTCGGTGGAGAGGGATTGGTCGCGCAAGGGGGCTCAGGCGACCGCCGCCGCGAAGGACGCAAAGAGGTCGCCTGGAAGCGCGTGCTCAAGCTTCCAGGTGACCGCCATGGGCAACTCGCCTTCGTGCTTCACGTAGGTTGCAGGGCCCAGGAAGTAGAACGCACGGTCATCGCTGCGCTGTCGAGCGAAGAGCATGACGCTTGAGCCTTGCTGCGCATGGCGTTGGTAACGCCGCCCCGTCTCGCTGTCGGCTCGCGTGACCGACTGACTCTCCCAGTGGATGAGGTCCCGGCTGATGGCGTAGTCGCGGTAGCGCGTCGTGGGAGAGAAGTGCCCGCTCGTCTTGTCGAGCGTGAACGCGAGCAAATCCGCCTTGGCCTCTTTGGCCCAGTAGACGCCTGTTTGCCAGGGGGCCACCTTGGCGCCGTCTCCAACGCCGAACGCTGCCAGAATTTCGATACGCGTGTAGCGAGCATGGATGGTCAGCGGCACGTTCGGATGACTCAACAAGGGAGATGGCAGGTGTGAAATGCGGCCGCTGAGCGTGTGGAGGAGCGCAAGGACCTCATGGCGAACCTGGAGGTGACTCCAGAGGATTGCGCATCCCTCGTCCAGCGTGGATGACCTGTTCACTGCTTTGTCGACGAGTGATGCAACCAGCATCCGAAGCAGGCGTCGGTCTCCGAGGGAGAGCGCCTTCTCATGGGGTGCCGCGTCCGAGCCAAGCAGTCGCCGGTAGGCATCAATCCGCCCAGCGTCATCAATGTGGAGGAGTCGACCGCAGGCACGGCGTAGGGACGCCTCATGAGGGCCTGCCGGGAGTACTGGGAGCCCTGCGTCCTGGCACAGGTCCGACCAGCTCTTGTCCGCAGCATAGATGTCTTCGATCTCAAGCCCGGTCTCTGCCAGGAAGCCGCTGAGCGACATGCTCGCGGCGGTCTTGGCATAGCTGCGCAGCTCTTCCACCTTCTCGCTCCAACGTGAAGGGACGGCGTTGCGGATGCTTGCGAGGACGATCTCACTCGCGACGCGGTCAAACTCCATGTGACAACCCGCTGGGAGAAAGGGGAAGCCTTGCTCAACTTGCCTGGCCACTTCGACGCGAGTTCCACCTAGCAGCGCCCGGAGACGCTGGTCGAACCGGAACTCCGCATGATGGTGGCCGACGAAGTCGAGGACGGTGCACACCGATTTGGACGGATGACGGCGAAGTCCGCGGCCCAACTGCTGAAGAAAGAGCGTGGGACTCTCCGTAGGCCTCAGCATCAAGAGCGTGTCGACCGACGGGACGTCCACGCCCTCGTTGAATAGGTCGACCGAGAACACGACGTTCACGCGCCGCTGCGCCAAATCCCGAAGCGCCTGGCGTCGCTCATCATCAGGCGTGTCAGACCAGATCGCGATGGCACGAATGCCCGCAGCACTGAAGGCCCGCGCCATAAAGCGGGCGTGCTCGACGCTCACGCAGAACCCCAGTGCTCTCATCTGCGAGAGGTCTTCTGTCCGGCGTGCGACTTCTTTCAAGACGAGCCGCACCCACGCGTCATTGTGCGTGAACAAGTTCGAGAGGCTCTCGACGTCGTAGCCACGTCCGCGGCGCCATGGCACCTCTCGCAGGTCCATTCCGTCGTGAACGGCGTAGTAGGCGAAGGGAACGAGTCGATGCTGGTCGATGGCATCCCAGAGCCTCAGCTCCGCAGCAATTCGGCCATCAAACCAGTCGAGCACGGGCATGCCGTCGCTTCGCTCCGGGGTGGCGGTCAGCCCAAGCAACTCCGCAGGACGGAGGTGCTCCAGGAGGCTTTGGTAGGTAGGGGCTGCGGCGTGGTGGAACTCGTCGACGATCACAACGTCGAAGTGGGCTGGGTCCAGATGCTTGAGCCCCGTCGCCGTCAGGCTCTGGACAGATGCGAAGACATGCTCGAAGTGAGCGGGTCGCTCGCCGCCCACCCACAGTTCTCCAAAAGAATGCTCGCGGAGCGCATGGCGAAAGGTTGCACGGGTTTGCGTGAGGATCTCTTCGCGGTGGGCAACAAAGAGGAGGCGAGCGCGAGGAAGGGCCTCGCGCAGGCGCGCGTAGTCAAGTGCCGCCATGACCGTCTTGCCTGTACCCGTTGCGGAGACGAGCAGGTTCCGGTGATGACCACACTGCCGTGACAAGGCGATCTGTTCGAGCAGTCGCTCCTGAAATGGCTCAGGGCGAAGTTCAATGGGGCTCAGTTCGAGTTGAGAGTGGTGGTCGTCAGCGCTTGCCGTCCGTGCCAGGAACTGCTCGCGGTCGTATGGAACAAAGTCCCCGCTGTTCCAGTAGCTTTCAAAGACCGCTGCGACCTTGTCGACAACGCTCGGGTTGCGTGCGCGCGATGCGCGAACGTTCCACTCGAGGCCACTGACTTGCGCAGAATGGGTCAAGTTGGATGAGCCGATGTAGGCCGTCGAAAACCCTGACCGACGGTGGAAGAGCCACGCCTTCGCATGGAGTCGCGTACTGCTCTGGTCGTAGGACACCCGGATGTCCGCTCCCAACTCCCGGAGTGCATCGAGTGCCCGTGCCTCTGTCGAGCCTGTGTAGGTTGTCGTCAGCACGCGGAGGCGCCGGCTTGACTGGCAATGTGCACGGAGGGCCTCCAGCATGGGGGCAATTCCGCTGCGCCGGATGAACGCCATGACGACATCAATTTGGTCGGCTGAGTGGATCTCCGCGAGCACCTGATTGCCTACGCGCGGTTCTCCGGGGGCATTTGTAAGCAGGGTCGTGTCGAGGAGTGGGATG
>JAFADT010000126.1 GCA_023424585.1 Pseudomonadota bacterium | reverse complement strand
GCCTCGCGCGGCGTGGCTGCGGGCGCCCGGGCCCGCGCTGAAGACGACGGTGCTGGCGGTGCTCGCGCGGACGGCGCCCCGGGCGCGGCCGGGGGTGCGGCGGGTCAGCGCCGGAGGTGTGTTCGAGGCGGGCCGGCTGGATGAGCCGGCGTTGCTCTCGGTGCTGGACGCGCTGCCGGCGGGGGACTTCGAGCTGGGGTGCCACCCCGGGGAAGGCAAGCCGCACGTGCCGGAGGACCCGGCGTGGACCTATGGCTGGGAGGCGGAGCTGGCGGCGCTCACCAGCCCCCGGGTGAAGGCGCGGCTCGGGGAGCGGGGCATCTCGCTCGTGAGCTACGGCGGGCTTCAGCGGGCCTCGGCGTCGTAGAGCAGGTGCGGCGTGGTGTAGCCCTCGCCCAGGCCCACCACCTCGCGCACCTCGAAGCCCGCGTCACGGAGCAGCCGGACCCCGTCCACGCGCGGCTTGAGGACCATGCCGCCGCTGGCCTTGGTGCGGCCCAGCAGCGACACCATCACCCACTCCTGCGCGAGCGCCTTCGCGTGCTTCCAGGAGCGGTCGCCCTCCACCTCCTTCAGGAGGAAGCGGCCTCCGGGCTTGAGCAGGCCGCGCACGGCCTGGAGGAACCCGGGCCACCTCTCCTCGGGCAGCAGGTACAGCACGTCGCAGACCACCACCGCGTCGAGCGTGCTCGACCGCGTCCTCGCGAGCGCGTCCACGGAGCCCACGTCGAGCGTCACGTTGGGCAGCCCGGACAGGGCCTGTCTGGCCCAGTGCACCTTGCGCTCGTCCAGGTCCACGCCCAGCACCTGCCGCTCCGGCACCGCGAGCGCCAGCACCGCGGACAGGAGGCCGTGCCCGCAGCCGATGTCCGCCACCGTCCCGGAGGGCAGACGCGACGCCACCGCGAGCAGCGGGGCCGAGGACGCCCGCGCGTGCACGTGGAAGCGCTCGCCCGCGGGCAGGTGCGCGTAGCGCTCCAGCGCCTGCGCCATGAGGCCGCTCATGCCGAGACCTCCGCGCCCTGCTCCGCCGCGAGCGCCCGCGCCCTTCGCGCGGTCATGACACGTACTCCGCCGCGCCGAACGCCACCGTCAGCGCCAGCATCACGCAGGCGCTCGCGGCGAGCATGCCCCACTTCAAGCGCGGACGCTCCCGCAGCAGCAGCGCCAGCGTGAGGAACAGCGGGAAGGCGGCCAGGAGGTAGCGCCCCATGCCCATGAAGTCCTTGCTGGACAGGGCCGGCAAGCCCACGATGGCCAGCGCATACACGCCATAGCCCCACCCCAGCCGCTTCGCCGTGGGCCAGATGAGCGCGAGGGCCCCCAGCGTGACGGCCGCGTGTCCCACCAGCCGGAGGCCGTCCGACAGCGTCATGTCCCGGCTGAAGCCCTGGAGCCAGCGCAGCTTCGCCCACGTGCGCCAGCCCGGCTTCTGGTCCCACCCCGCCGAGGACTGCACCTTCACGAACGCGAACGGCTCACCGAACGCCTTCCACTGGTAGAGCACGTACAGCACGAAGCCCGCCGCCGCGAGCACCGGCAGCAGGTCCAGCAGGCTCCACTTCAGGCCGCGCTCGTGCTTCCACTCCAGCCGCCGCGCGAGCAGCCCCACCACCAGCGCGGGCGCCACCGGCCGCGCCGCCGTGGCCACCGCCGCGAGCAGCACCGCCCACCCCAGCCGCCCCCGCTCCAGCAGCAGGAACGCCCCGATGATGAGCAGGAGGAACAGCGCGTCCGAGTACATGGCCCCGTAGAGGAAGAACGCGAACGGATAGAACGCCAGCAGCAGCCCCGCGCTCCGCGCCGCCTCTTCATCCGCCCGCGTGCGCGCCCACAGCGTGAAGACGTACAGCGCGCCCAGGCCGCACAGCATGGTGACGAGCACGCCCGCGAGGAACGTGTCCAGGTGCATGAGGCCCAGGCCCCGCAGCAGCAGCGGGTACAGCGGGAAGAACGCCACCGGGCTCTGCTGGCCGGGCGTGTAGCTGTAGCCCTCCGTCGCGATGCGCGCGTACCAGCCGGCGTCGAAGCGCGCCCAGCCCAGCAGGACGGGGGCGCCCGGCCACGTCAGCCGCGCGGGGCTGTAGCCCTGCGGGAACGCGAGCGCGGACGCCGTCACCAGCGCGGTGCACACCGCCAGGGCGGCGAGCCCGGCGAGCAATACGACACGAGGAGCGGAGCGGACCATGCGGGCCATGCCCTTGGTCCAGAACCGCCCCTCGCGTCAAGTCAGGCCCGGAAGCGGGGAGGAGCCCGTGGGAGGCCCCCTCCCCCGCCCCGGTGCGTCATGCGCTCAGGCCTCGTAGAAGCCCTTGCCGGCGCGGCCCTTCTCCCCCAGCAGCGGCGCGGGCGTGAAGCGCTCGCCGTACTTGTCCTGGTAGTGCTCCAGCTTGCGCAGCAGGTGGGCCGGGCCCACGGCGTCCGCGTACCGGAACGGGCCGCCCAGGAACGGCGGGAAGCCCAGGCCGAAGATGGCGCCCACGTCGCCGTCGCGGGGGCTGCGCAGGATGCCCTCGCCCAGGCAGCGGATGGCCTCGTTCACCATCTGCAGCGCCACGCGCTCGGCCATCTCCGCGGGGTCCAGGGACTTGCGGTCCTTGCCGTGCGGCAGGAGCAGGTAGACGTTGGGGTCCACCTCCTTCTTCTTCCCGCCCTCGTACAGGTAGAAGCCCTTGTTCGTCTTGCGGCCCAGGCGGCCGTCGGACACCACGCCCTCCAGCGCCTTGGGCGCCGCCATGCGCTTGCCGAACGCGGCCTCCATGATGGGCCCCACCTTCTGGGCCACGTCGATGCCCACCTCGTCCAGCAGGGTGATGGGCCCCACGGGGAAGCCGAAGTCCACCAGCGCCTTGTCCAGCTGGACGATGTCCGCGCCCTCCGCCAGCAGGTACGCGGCCTCGTTCATGTACGGCGCGAGGATGCGCGACGTGTAGAAGCCCGGCCCGTCGTTGACGACGATGACCGTCTTGCCCTGCTTCTTGCCCACGTCCACGCAGGTCGCCGTCACCCACTCGGCCGTGCCCGGGTGCGTGATGATCTCCAGGAGCGGCATCTTGTGGACCGGGCTGAAGTAATGCATGCCAATCACCTGCGAGGGGCGCTTGCTGCCCTTCGCCAGCTCGCCAATGGGCAGGCTGGAGGTGTTGGACGCGAAGATGGTGTTCTCGCCGGTGACGGCCTCCACCTCCGCGATGACCTGGTGCTTGAGCTTCAGGTCCTCGAAGACGGCCTCGATGACCAGGTCCACCGACTTGAAGCCGCTGTAGTCCGTGCCCGCGGTGACGTTGGCCAGCTTCGCGTTCGACTCGCGCGGCGTGAGCGAGCGGCGCTTCACGCGCTCATCCAGCACCGTCTGCACCTGCCGGAGCGCGCGGCCCGCGCCCGCGTCGTCCCGGTCCTTCACGCGCACGGGCACGCCCTGGAGCACGCCGGCCACGTAGGCGATGCCGCCGCCCATGAGCCCGCCGCCCAGCACGCCCACCTTCTTCACCTCGCGCGGCTTCAGGTTGGGGTTGGAGGTGCCGTTCTCCTTCTTCAGCGCCGTGGTGGCGAAGAAGATCTCGACGAGGCGCCGCGACACGTCCGTGAACACCAGCTCGCCAAAGGCCCTGGCCTCCGCCTCCAGGCCCGCCTTGCGGCCGGACTCCAGGCCCACGCGGATGACCTGCAGCGCCTTCTCCTGCGCGGGGTACTTGCCGCGCGTCTTCTTGAGGAGCTGCTTCTTCGCCTGGTCGAACATCACCTTGCGGCCGAGCGGGTTGTCCTCCAGCGCCGCCTCCTTCCAGAGGTCCTTGCTGATGAGCCCCTGGAAGATGCCGGCCAGGCCCTTCTTCTTGCCGCTCCGGGCCACGGCCTTGAAGCCCTGGTGCGGGCGCTCCACCTTGAGCGTGCCCGCCGCCAGCTCCGCCGCGCGCTTGAGCGCGAGGTCCTTGAGCATGGGCACGGGCACCACTTCATCCACGAGGCCCAGCTTCTTCGCCTTGGACGGCTTGACGTTCTTGCCGGTGAGGATGAGGTCCAGCGCCGCCTCCGCGCCAATCAGCGCGGGCAGCCGCTGCGTGCCGCCGGCGCCGGGGATGAGGCCCAGCTGCGTCTCCGGCAGGCCCACCACGGACTTGGGGCTGTCCGTGACGATGCGGTAGTGGCACGCGAGCGCCCACTCCAGGCCGCCGCCCAGGCACGCGCCGTGGATGGCCGCGACCACCGGCTTGGAGTAGGCCTCCAGCCGGTCGAACTCCGCGTGCGCGTTGCGGCTGAGGGCCTCCACCTCCGCCGGGGTCTTCAGCGTCTGGAGGAAGTCGATGTTCGCGCCGGCGACGAAGTTGTCCTTCTTGCCGGAGATGAACACCACCGCCCGCACCTCCGGGTCCCGCTCCGCCTGAAGGAGCAGGTCCGAGAAGGCGGCGCCCACGTCCGGGGACAGCGTGTTCACCGGCGCGCCCGGCTGGTCCACGGTGATGACCGCGACGCCGTTCGCGACGTCGTAGCTCAAGCCCTGCTTCGCTTCGACTGCCTCTTGCTTGGTCGCCATCACGCACGCTCCAGGATGACCGCGGCGCCCAGGCCGCCCGCGGCGCAGACGGTGCACAGCACCGTGTTCTTGTTCCGACGCTTCAGCTCGTTCAGGGCCTGCGTGATGATGCGCGCGCCCGTGGCACCGAACGGGTGCCCGAGGGAGATGGAGCCGCCCGTCACGTTCAGCCGCGAGCGGTCCACCTCACCGACCGGCGCGTTGAAGCCCGCCTTCTTCGCGAACTCCTTGGACGCGAGCGCCTGGAGGTTGCTCGCCACCTGCGCGGCGAACGCCTCGTGCATCTCCACCAGGTCGATGTCCGCGAGCTTCATCCCCGCGCGCTTGAGCGCCACGGGCGCCGCGTACGCCGGGCCCTGGAGCAGCTGGTCTCCCGGGTCCGTGGCCGCGAACGCGTGCGAGCGCAAGAAGCCCAGCGGCTCGTAGCCCAGCGCCTTCGCCTTCTCCTCGCTCATGAGCAGCAGCGCCGCGGCGCCGTCCGTCAGCGGGGACGCGTTGCCGGCGGTGACGCTGCCATAGCGGCGGTCGAACACGGGCTTCAGCTTGGAGAGCGCCTCCAGGCTGGTGTCCTCGCGCACGATGTTGTCCTTGGTGGCGACCTGCTCGTACTTCGGCGGCACGGTGACGTGCATCACCTCGCCGTCGAACAGGCCCTCCTTCCACGCGCGGGCCGCGTTCTGGTGCGAGTTGAACGCGATGAGGTCCTGCTCCTCGCGGGTGATGCCGTTCTCCTTGGCCATCTTCTCCGCGCTCTCGCCCATCGTCTCGCCGGTGGAGTACTCGGCGATGGCGGGGGGCACGGGGATGAGGTCCTTGGCCTTGAGCCTCTGGAAGGGCTTGAGCTTGTCCGGCAGGCTCTTGCCCTTGGACGACGCGGCCAGCGCGTGCGCCAGCGGGCGGCTGGTGAAGATGGGCGCGTCGGACAGGGACTCGGTGCCGCCGGCGATGACGACGTCCGCGTCGCCCAGCGCGATGGCGTTGGCGCCCGCCACCATGGACTGGATGGACGTGGCGCAGGCGCGCGCCACCGTGAAGGCGTCAATGCGCTTGGGCAGGCCCGCCGCCAGCACCACCTCGCGCGCGATGGACGGCGCGGTCAGCGTGGGGATGACCTGTCCGAACACGACCTGGTTGATTTCGTTGGGGTCCAGGTCGCTGCGCTGGACCAGCTCCTGGACCACCATCCGGCCCAGGTCCAGCGCCGTCAGGTTCGCGAAGACGGTGCCCGCCTTCGCGAACGGCGTCCGCAGCCCCCGGACGATGGCCACCCGCCGGTGGCCGTTGCGCTTCTCGCTTGCCATGTGTGCCTCACCCTCTGTGAAACGAGTGAGGCGCTTCTAACGGCGGGCAATGCACCGCGTCAACGTCGGATTGATTCTTGAGTCAACTGCCCATCAGCCGGCGGGGTGGGCGCCCGTTCAGCCGAGCGTGCCCTGGCGGAGGGCGGCGCCGTGCTTGTGGACGGCCTCCACGAGGAACTTCGCGGCGTCCGGGTCGGTGGGCGGGAGGATGCCGTGGCCCAGGTTGAAGATGTGCCCGGTGGGTCCGGCGCGGCGGAGGATGTCCTGCACGCGGCCGTCCAGTTCCTCGCGGGGGAGGAAGAGGTGGAGCGGATCCAGGTTGCCCTGGGTGGCGACGTCCGGCCCGAGGATGCGGCGGCCCTCGTCCACGGGGCAGCGCCAGTCCAGGCCGATGACGTCCGCGCCGGTGCGCTTCAGGAGCGGCAGGTGCGGGGTCATGTTGACGCCGAAGAGGATGACGGGGACGCCGGTGGCCTTGAGCTCCGTCACCATGCGGGTGAGGTACGGGAGGCTGAAGCGCTCGAAGTCCCAGGGGGACAGCTCGCCGCCCCAGGAGTCGAAGATCTGGACAATCCTGGCGCCGGCCTCCACCTGCATCTTGAGGTACGGGATGAGGGTGTCGGTGAGCTTCTGGAAGAGGCGGTGGGCGACCTCGGGCTGCTCGAAGAGCAGGCGCTTGATCTGGATGTAGCTCTTGGAGCCGCCGCCCTCGACCATGTACGCGGCGAGGGTGAAGGGCGCGCCCGCGAAGCCGATGACGGGCACGGAGTCATTCAGGGCCTTGCGCGTGCGGCGGATGGCCTCGGCGACGAAGCCGGTGCCTTCCACGGGGTCGGGGACGCCGAGCTTGTCGATGTCCGCGGGCGTGCGCAGCGGGTTGGGGAAGTGGGGGCCCTTGTCGCCCAGCTCCAGGTGGATGCCCATGGCCTCCACGGGGATGAGGATGTCGGAGAAGATGATGGCCGCGTCCACGCCCAGGCGGGTGATGGGCTGGACGGTGACTTCCGCGGCCAGATCCGGGTTCTTGCAGAGGTCCAGGAACGCGATGTTGCCGCGGATGGCTCGGTACTCTGGCAGGTAGCGGCCCGCCTGACGCATCAGCCACACGGGGGTGGTGTCGGTGGGCTGGCGGCGCGCCGCGCGCAGGAGTCGGTCGTTCACGTCGTCACCTTGGGGCGAGAGGGAGGCAGGGGCTTCACGGCCTGCGGTGTACCCCATCTTCATCACCCGGATGAACCGCTACCTTCAGAGCCTGCTCGCGCTCGCATGCGTGGCCCAGGCGGCGGGGCGGACGGCGGCTCCGGTCCGGGAGCCGTGGCCGCAGCCTGGGGAGTTGGTCCGCGGGGAGCGGGTGGCGAAGCCGATGGCGGGCCCGTTGTCGCCCTCCTCGTTCAGCTTCCGAGCGTTCGCGCCAGGTACGGCGCGGTGCGGCTCTCCTTCACCTTCGCCACCTGCTCCGGCGTGCCCTGCGCCACCACGCGGCCCCCGGCATTGCCCGCGCCGGGCCCCACGTCGATGACGTGGTCGCTGGCGGCGATGACGCGCAGGTCGTGCTCCACGACGATGACCGTGTTACCGGCGTCCACCAGCCCGTCCAGCTGCGCCATCAGCTTGTCCACGTCCGCCGGGTGCAGGCCGGTGGTGGGCTCGTCCAGCACGTAGAGCGTGTCGCCGTGCTGCGTGCGCTGGAGCTCCGTGGCCAGCTTGATGCGCTGCGCTTCGCCGCCGGACAGCTCCGTCGCGGGCTGCCCCAGCCGCAGGTACCCAAGGCCCACGTCGCGCAGCACCTTGAGCGCGCGGTGGAGCGGCGGCTCGTCCTGGAAGAAGTCGAAGGCGCCGTCCACCGTCATCCCCAGCACGTCCGCGACGTTCTTCTCGCGGTAGCGCACCTCCAGCGTCTTCGCGTTGTAGCGGGTGCCGTGGCACGTGGGGCACGGCGCGTACACGCTGGGCAGGAAGAGCAGCTCCACGCTCACGAAGCCCTCGCCCTCGCACGTGTCGCAGCGGCCTCCCGCCGTGTTGAAGGAGAAGCGCCCCGCGCCGTACTTGCGCGACCTCGACAGCGGCGTCGCCGCGAACAGCTTGCGCACGTGGTCGAACAGGCCCGTGTACGTCGCCAGGTTGGAGCGCGGCGTGCGGCCGATGGGCTTCTGGTCCACCGTCACCAGCCGGCGGATGGCCTCCATCCCCTCCTGGATGTGGCCCTCGCTCGCCATCACCGGCTCGCGGTCCAGCGGCTCGCCCTCCTCCTCTTCCGGCGCCAGCGCCTGGCCCAGCCTCCCCGCCACCAGCTCCACCAGCGCCTGGCTCACGAGGCTGGAC
>JAFADT010000110.1 GCA_023424585.1 Pseudomonadota bacterium | reverse complement strand
GTGCGGGCCACCGCGCGGGAGGACTGCGAGCCGGTGCGGCGCGCGGGCGGCGGCGCGGGCGCGGGCTTCTCGATGGCGGCCGGAGCGTCCTCCTCCGGGGGCGGCTCCTGCGGCACCGCGCGCTGGGCGGAGGAGGTGGGCCGGCGGATGGCGCGCATGTTCATGCGCGTGGACTCCGCGCGGATGCCCTGCAGGTCCTCCTCGTCCGCGCCTTCCGGCACGAGCACGGCGGCCTTCTTGTTGCGCTGCTTGCGCACGGAGTCGATGGAGACGATGCGCGTGCTGTTGGCGCCGTCCTCCGCCGGCTTCTCGTCCTCGCCGGTGGGCGCGTCCTCCGCCGCGATCGCGAAGAGGAACGTCACCGGCCCCAGCGTCAGCGTGTCGCCGTCCGTGAGTGCCTGCATCTGCACGGCGGCGCCGTTGACGACCGTGCCGTTGGCGCTCTTCTGGTCCTCCACGGCGTAGCCGTCCGCGTCCTTGAAGATGCGGCAGTGGCGGCGGGAGATGCCGGGGTCGTACAGCACCACGTCGCACTCGGAGGTGCGCCCGATGAGCACGGAGTCCTGGTCGAAGACGAACTCCTTGCCGGCGTCTTTTCCCTCGGAGATCGTCAGTTGGAAGGCCATGGGGGTCCTAGGAGCCTATCGAGGCATGCACGGCTCGGGCAACGGCGGCGCGCGCGCTCGCCGGCTCCAGCACTTCCGCCTCTCCGCCGAAGGATAGCACCCACTGCGTGAGCCAGCGCTCACTGTCTCCGGCCACCCGCACCTCCACCCCTCCGTCAGCAAGCGGGCGGGCGTCCTGGCCGAAGCGCTCCTTCACGTACGGGGCCGCCGTGGGCGTGAAGCGCACCCGGACGGAGGCCTCGCTGGCGCTCCGGGCCGGGTTGGGCACGTCCGCGCGGGCATCCGGCGGGGGCTGGAAGGCGGTGGGGGTGACGGCCAGGTCCTCCATGCGGTCCAGCCGGAACAGGCGCGCGTCCTGGCGGGTGTGACAGAAGCCCTGGAGGTACCACTGGCCCCGGTGGCTGAGCAGCTCGTAGGGGCGCACCCGGCGCGGCTCCGTGGGGCGGCCGGGGCTGGCGTAGCCGAACGTCACCTCCAGCCGCTCCAGGATGGCCCGGGTGAGGGGCCCCAGCGCCGGGGGCGCGTCCGCGGAGGCGTCGATCTTCCGGTACATGTCCCGGAAGCGCTCGCGGGCCGCGGGCGGGATGATGCCCTCCAGCTTGGTGAGGGCGCTCTGGAGCGCGTCGCCGGTGGCCGGGCGCAGGAGCTCCGCGGCGGCGGCCAGGGCCGCGGCCTCGCCCGCCGTCAGCCGGGGCGGCGCGAACAGGCGCTGATCCAGGTCCACGTAGACGCGGTCGTTGTCCACGTAGATGTCGATGTAGTCGTCCGGGTTGAAGGGCGGCCGGCCCACGCAGGTGAGCAGGTCCAGCTCCTCCAGCAGGTCCTCGCGGCTGATGTTGAGGGCCCTCGCCAGGGCCTCCACGGTGACGCCGGGGTGCTTGGAGACGTAGGGGACGAGGAACAGCAGGCGGCGCAGCCGCTCGTGGACGTTGCTCATGCGCTCACCCGCGGTCCTTCCTCCACCGGCGCGTGCTTCGCCAGGATGTTCGCCGCCATCTGCTCCAGGCGCTCGCGCGCCTCCGGGGGGCCCTCCACGCGGCAGTCCTGCCCCAGGGACAGGACGAAGCGCGTCAGCCCGTCCAGGAACGTCACCGGGAAGCGGGCCCGCACCACGCCCTCGGACACCGGCTCCAGCGCCGCGCCCGGGAACAGCGAGCCCGCGCGCGAGGCCTGCGGCCCGGTGAGCTGGAGCGTCACCTCCAGCGGCTCGTGGAAGCGGTACTGCCAGGGGAAGTACGCCACGTGGGCGTCCAGCGAGAAGTCCGCCGGCACCTCGAAGTCCGGCGTGCGCGGCCGGGCGGTGTTCACCTTCAGCTCGCGGATGCGGTGGACGTGGAAGGTGCGCAGGCCCTGGCGCAGGTGGCAGTGGCCCACCAGCGTCCAGACGCCGCGCCGCAGCGCCAGGCCGTAGGGGTCCACGCGCCGCTCCGTGACGCCGTCCTTGCGGGGGCTGCCGTAGGTCAGCTGCACCCACTTGTGCGCGGAGCACGCATCCCAGAGCTGCTCCAGGCGGGCGGAGACCTCCTTCTCCTGGCCCTGCTGGCCGGTGCCCAGCTCCATGCGCACGCGCGGGGTGGGCAGGGACTCACCGGCGAAGAAGCCGATCTTGCGCAGCGCGTGCGCCAGGTCGTCGCGGCCGGGGAACGCGCCGGACGCGAGCGCGGCGGAGCCGGCGGCGTAGAGCACGGCCAGCTCCTCCTTCGTGAGGTCCGCCTCCGGCAGGTAGTAGACGTTGCGGTCGACGAGGTAGCCGTCGCGCCGCTCGTCGTCGCCCTGCACGTAGCTCAGCGGGAAGCCCAGCTCGACGAGCTCCGCCTTGTCGCGCTCGAACTTGCGCTCGGCGGCGTCATCCGAGCCGCCGTAGTCCGCGGGGAAGTGCTCACGCAGCTCGGCCCACGAGATGGGTTCCCGCGCGTCGAGCAGCAGTGCCACGAGATCAAGGATGCGTTCCGTGCGGTCCATTCAGGTGATCGGTGACCATGGCGGACAGGACCCGGGAGATCAAGAGACCGGGGACTTCCGGGGTGGGAGAAGGGAGCAGGGTTTGAAACGAACAGAAAGGGAACACGGGAGAGGGACGGCTCCGTCCAAGGAGGGATAGCCGCCCTCAACTGAACAGGCAAGCAGGTACCGCCATGTACCCCTCGTTTCGTCCGCAAGCCAGCAGACAACCCCGGGCGTGGGGCTCGCACTCGGGGCGCGTCTGGGTTATTCCTTGGACCTTGTCGATTTGGGTGAGAAGCGACAGAGGGCTTCCTGGAAGCTCCGCTGTCCGCCATGGGGCCGACGCGGCGGACAGAAGCTTTGACGAGGGCTCGACCATGGACCGCACCTCCCTGTTGAAGAAGTGGCTTCCCGGGCTGGCGCTGGTGCTGCTGGCCTTCGTCTCCACCCCGGCGCACGCCCGCAACGAGCCGCTCTACTTCGCGCTGGAGGTCCGGCGGGACGGCCGGCTGATCGCCCAGCCCAAGCTGCTGGGGGAGGCGGGCCGCACGCTGCGCGCCGAGCGCCGCCGTCCGGGCGCCACGGTGCCGGACTACCGGCTGGTGCTCACGCCCAAGGGCGAGGGCGACTCGTTCCAGCTCCAGGTGGACCTGGCCCTGCCGGAGGGGGAAGGCCACTCGCAGCTCGCGCTGCTGCACGGCCAGGAGCGCAAGCTCCAGCTGGGCCGGGTGCCGGGGGAGCTGGAGGTGTCGCTGCTCCTGATGAGGGTGGACTCCCCGGAGTTCCGCGCGCTGATGCGCCTGACGGAGCCGACGCCCGGCACGGTGAAGTCCGTCTCCTGCTCCATCTAGCGAAGGCGGCCTTGCGCGGACCGCGGCTACAGCACCGCCAGGTCGTCGCGGTGCACCGCTTCATCCAGGTAGCGGTAGCCGAGCACCGCCTCGATGTCCGCGCTGCGCCGCCCGGCGATGCGCTTGAGCTCGTTGGCGTCATAGGTGCACAGGCCCCGGGCGAACACCGTCCCGGCCGCGTCCGTGAGGTCCACCGGGTCTCCCCGGCCGAACTCCCCCTCCACACCCGTCACGCCGCTGGGCAGGAGGCTGCGCTTGCCGGTGACGATGGCCTCCTTCGCGCCCGCGTCCACCACCAGCCGGCCCCGGGGCCGCAGGGCGTGGGCGATCCACGCGGTGCGCGCGCTGCGGCGTCCGGCGGGCTCGAAGAGCGTGCC
>JAFADT010000077.1 GCA_023424585.1 Pseudomonadota bacterium | reverse complement strand
GCGGGGGCTGGTGCACGCGGAGGTGGCGCGCATCCTGAAGTTCGACGCCGCGCGGCTCGACCCCAAGGGCGGCTTCTTCCAGATGGGCATGGACTCCGTGATGGCCGGGCAGCTGCGCAACCGGCTGGAGCAGCAGCTGGGGCGCAAGTTCGCGGTGACGGTCATCTTCGAGAACCCCACCGTGGAGCGGCTGTCCCGGCACCTGGGCACGCTCGTCGCGCCACCTCCGGCGCCGCCCCTCCCGCCGCGTGAGCCGCAGCCCCTGCCTTCCCAGGTGCGGGCCCTGGAGACGGGAGGCGGCGTCGACAGCATCGCCGACCTCCTGGCCCGGGAGCTCGAAGAGACCTCCTCCATTTCCAGCAAGGACCTGTCATGAGCCACCAGCCGGTTTCCGCAGAGGCGCCCAACCGCGACGAGCTGCTCCAGCGCGCCCTGGAGCGCATCCGCGAGTTCCGCGGGAAGCTCGACGCCGTCGAGTCCCAGCGCTCCGAGCCCATCGCCGTGGTCGGCATGGCCTGCCGCCTGCCGGGAGGAAACGAGGACCCCGCCTCGCTGTGGCGCTTCCTGCGCTCCGGAGGCGACGGCATCCGCGCGTTCCCGCCGGAGCGCGGCGCGGCGACGACCCCCGAGGGGCAGCCCTTCCGGGGCGGGTTCCTGGAGCAGGTGGACCGGTTCGACGCGGGCGTGTTCGGCATCTCCCCGCGCGAGGCCGCGACGCTGGACCCCCAGCAGCGCCTGTTCCTGGAGGTGAGCTGGGAGGCGCTGGAGAACGCGGCGCAGCCCTTCGACAAGCTCGAAGGGAGCCTGGCCGGCGTGTTCGTGGGCATCACCAACTACGACTACTGCCAGAAGCTGATGCAGGAGACGCCGCTGGAGCAACTGGACGCCTACTGCCTCACCAGCAACGCGTCCACGTTCGCGGCCGGGCGCCTGTCGTACTGGCTGGGCCTGCGCGGTCCCAGCCTGTCCGTGGACACGGCCTGTTCATCTTCCGCCGTCGCCCTCCACCAGGCCTGTCAGGGCCTGCGCGCGGGAGAGTGTTCGCTGGCGCTGGCGGGCGGCGTCAACGTGCTGCTGTCCCCGGAGTGGTTCGTGGTGCTGTCGCGCGCGGGCATGCTGTCGCCGGACGGCTACTGCAAGACGTTCGACCGCGACGCCAACGGCTACACCCGGGGCGAGGGCTGCGTCGTCTTCGTGCTCAAGCGCCTGTCGGACGCGGTGGCGGCGAAGGACCACATCCACGCGCTCATCCGGGGCTCGTGCGTGAACCAGGACGGTCGCAGCGGCGGCCTCACGGTGCCCAACCCGGCCGCCCAGCAGGACGTCATCCGCGGCGCGCTCAAGGCGGCGCGCGTGGGGGCGGACCGCGTCAGCTACGTGGAGACGCACGGAACGGGGACGCCGCTCGGCGACCCGATAGAGGTCCGCGCGCTGGGCGCGGCGCTGGGCGAGGGCCGCGCGGAAGGGGACCGGATCCGCATCGGGTCCATCAAGGCCAACATCGGCCACCTGGAGCCGGCGGCGGGGGCCGCGGGGCTCATGAAGGTCATCCTCGCCCTCCAGAACGAGGAGCTGCCGCCCCAGGTGCAGTTCCGGGAGCTGAACCCGGAGATCGACCTGGAGGCGCTGCCGGTGGCCATCTCCACGCGGCCGGAGGCGTGGCCGCGGGCCGCGCGTCCGCGCATCGCGGGGGTGAGCTCCTTTGGCGCGAGCGGCACCAACGCCCACCTGGTGGTGGAGGAGGCCCCGGCGGTGGTGCGCCCGGCGCGCGCCTTCGAGCCCGGCACCCAGCTCTTCACCCTGTCCGCGCGCAGCCCGGCCGTGCTGGCGCGGCTGGCGGGTCGGCACGCGTCGCACCTGGCGACGCACCCGGGCCTGCTGCTGGAGGACGTGTGCTTCAGCGTGAACACCGGCCGCGCCCGGTTCGCCGAGCGCGTGGCGGTGCCCGCGGACGACCTGGAGTCGCTCCAGCACGCCCTGTCCGCCATCGCGGCGGGGGAGCTGCCCGCGGGCGCGTCCGTGGGGCGCGCGCAGGTGGGGCAGGGGCCGAAGGTGGCCTTCCTCTTCACCGGCCAGGGCAGCCAGTTCCCGGGCATGGCGGTGGAGCTGTACGCCTCGCAGCCGGTGTTCCGGCAGGCGCTGGACCGCTGCGCGGAGGCGCTGAAGGCCCACTGGGAGGTGCCGCTGCTCACGCTCCTGCGCGGCGAGGGCTTCACGGCGGGGCTGCTGGATCAGACCCGCTACACGCAGGCCGCGCTCTTCTCCGTGGAGTACGCGCTCGCCATGCTCTGGCGAAGCTGGGGCGTCGTCCCCGCGGCGGTGCTGGGCCACAGCGTGGGGGAGTACGCCGCGGCCTGCGTCGCGGGCGTCTTCGAGCCCGAGGCCGCCGTGGCGCTGCTCGCCGTGCGCGGCGCGCTCATGCAGGCGCTCCCGGAGGCGGGCGCGATGGCGTCCGTCTTCGCCAGCGAGGCCCAGGTGCGGGCGGCGCTGGAGGGGAAGGCCGACCGCGTGTCCGTGGCCGCGGTGAACGCGCCGGACAACATCGTCATCTCCGGCCAGGCCGCCGCCGTGGAGCAGGTGCTCCAGGCGCTGACGGCGCAGGGCCACAAGCACAAGCGCATCAACGTCTCGCAGGCGTTCCACTCGCCGCTGCTGGACCCGATGCTGGACGCGCTGGAGCAGGCGGCGTCCGGGCTCACGCTCCGCGAGCCGTCCATCCCGCTCATCTCCAACCTGACCGGCCAGCCCGTGGACGCCGGCGCGCTGGGGCCGCGCTACTTCCGCGACCACGCCCGCGAGGCCGTGCGCTTCCAGGCCAGCATGGAGTGGCTGTTCGAGAACGGCTTCGACGCGTTCGTGGAGGTCGGCCCCGCGCCGCACCTCATCGGGATGGTGAAGCGCTACGCCCCCGCCGGGGACCGCGCCTTCCTGCCGTCGATGCGCAAGGGGCTCCCCCCCCAGCGCTCCATGCTGGAGAGCGCGGGCGCCCTGTTCACGCGCGGCGCCGACCTGGAGTGGGACCGCCTGCACGCGGGCCTCGAGCCACGCCGGGTCCCGCTGCCGACGTACACCTTCGACCGGAAGCGGTACTGGTACGCCGCCCCCGCGCCCGGCGCGGGGAGCCGGCCCGTGGCGGCCATGCTGGAGGAGGGAGGCTCGCCGACGCTGCTGGGGAGCCGGCTGCCGTCGCCGCTGCCCGCGGCGCAGTTCCGCGTGCGGTACGACGCGGCTCGGCACCCGTGTCTGGCGGACTGCCGGATGGGCGGGATGCGGGTGGTGAACGTGGGCGTCTTCCTGGAGGCCGCGCTCCAGGCCTGGCACGCGCTGACGCCCGAGGGGGGAGCCTGCCGCGTGGAGGGCCTGTCGGTGCGGCGCGGGCTCCTCATGGACGAGGAGGAGGCGCGCGTCGCGCACCTGGTGGTGGAGCCCCCGGACGCGAGGGGCGAGCGGGGCTTCGCGCTCCACAGCCTGCCGCCGGGCGCGTCGGAGGACTCCGGCGCCTGGGCGGTGCACGTGGACGGGCGCGTCGCGGAGGCCCGGGAGGAGCGGGGCCTGGAGCCCGAGGACGCCATCCTCGCGCGGTGCGGGCAGACGCTGGACGGCGCGGAGTTCTACGCGCGCATGGAGCAGCGCCAGCTGGTGCTGGGGCGCTCGGCGCGGTGGATTGAGCAGGTCCGCTTCCGCGAGGGCGAGGCGTTCGCGACGATGCGGGCGCCCGACGCGAAGGAGGCGGAGGGCTACCGCGTCCACCCGGGGCTGGTGGACGCGCTCTTCCAGGCGGTCTTCGCGTGCCTGCCGGGGGACGTGCCCGCGGACGCCATCTACATGATCGTCGAGGTCGCGCGCTTCGTGGTCGGCCCCGCCACGCCGGCGACCGCGACCCGGGCGCACGTGCGGCTGCGGCCCTGGAAGGAAGGGGACACGACGCTCGTCGCGGACGTGGACGTGGCGGACGCGCAGGGCCGCGTCTTCCTGCGCGCGGAGGGGGCGCTGCTCAAGCGCACCACGACCGAAGCGCTCCAGAAGGTGACGCGGGCGGAGGCCACGCCGTCGGCGCGCGCCGCCCGTCCTGCTGCGTCGGGCCTGCGGGACGTGCTCGCGCGCCTGCCGGTGGCGGAGTGCGCGCCCCGGCTCGTCGAGTGGCTGCGCGGACAGGTCGCCGTCATCCTCCGCGCCTCCGCGTCGGACGTGGACGTGGACGCGCCGCTGGCGCACGCGGGCTTCGACTCGCTGATGGCGCTGGAGCTCAAGAGCGCGGTCGCCAACGAGCTTTCCGTGGCGCTGTCGCTCGGCGGGCTGCTGGCGGGCGCGAGCCTCAAGGCGCTGTGCGCGGAGATCCTGGGACAGCTCCCGCTGGACGCCCCCGCCGCGCTGGCGCCGGCCGCGAGCGCGGAGCCTGCGTCGGTGGAGGTGCTCCGGCATGACGCGGAGGGGCGCCACGAGCCCTTCGGCATGACCGACCTCCAGCAGGCGTACCTGCTGGGCCGCACCCGCTCCTTCGAGCTGGGCGGCGTGTCCACGTACTTCTTCCTGGAGGTGGACCTGCTGGGCGTGGACCTGGAGCGGCTGGGCGCGAGCCTGGACGTCATCATCCAGCGCCACGACATGCTGCGCGCGGTCGTGACGCCGGACGGGCAGCAGCGCGTGCTGCCCACGGTGCCCCCGTTCGTCATCCGCACCGTGGACCTGCGGGGGCAGGACGCCTCGCGGGTGGAGCACGCGCTCGCGGCCCTGCGCACGGAGATGGCCACCCAGGTCTTCCAGACGGACCGCTTCCCGCTGTTCGACGTGCGCGCCACGCGGCTGGACGGCGAGCGCACGCGGCTGCACCTGGGCTTCGACGCCCTGGTGGTGGACGCGTGGAGCACGTCGCTGCTCTTCAAGGAATGGTCCACGGTGTACCGCGAGGGCGCCGGAGCGCTGCGGCCCATCGACATCACCTTCCGGGACTACGTGCTGGGCGTGCAGGCGCTGGAGCAGGGCCCCGCGTACGCCGCCGCGGAGAAGTACTGGCGCGAGCGCGTCCCCCGGCTGCCGCCCGCGCCGGAGCTGCCCCTGGCCCGGCACCCGGGCACGCTGGAGCTGCCGCGCTTCACGCACCGCTCGTTCCGGCTGCCCAGGGCGCAGTGGGCGCGCTTCAAGGAGACGGCGCGCGAGGCGGGCGTCACGCCCTCCATGGTGATGTGCGCGGCCTACGCCGAGGTGCTGGCCACCTGGGGCCGCAGCCGCGCCTTCACGCTCAACGTGCTGTTCTTCAACCGCGTGCCGCTGCACCCGCACGTGGACCGGGTGCTGGGCAACTTCAGCGCCACCACGCTGCTGGAGGTGAACGTGGAGCGCGGCGAGTCGCTCGCGTCGCGGGCGCAGCGGCTCCAGCAGCAGCTGTGGAACGACCTGGATCAGGCGTCGTTCAGCGGCGTCCGCGTCCTGCGCGAGCTCAACCGGCGCGACGGCGACATGCGGCGTGCCCGCATGCCCGTCGTCTACGCGAGCACCATCAACTTCCACTCGCGCGAGGGTGACGCGGCCCCGGCCGGCCTGGCCCAGCACCTGCTCGCCCTGGGCACGGGCGGCGAGGAGATCCACAGCAGCATCCGCACGCCCCAGGTGTTCCTGGACCACCAGGTGGTGGAGGACGGCGGCGGGCTCGTCCTCAACTGGGACGTCGTGGAGGAGCTGTTCCCGGCGGGGATGATCGACGCCATGTTCGAGGCCTACTCGGGCCTGGTGACGCGGCTGGCGGAGGAGCCGTCCGCCTGGACGGAGCGCACGCGGCTCCTGCTGCCCCCGGAGCAGCTGGACATCCGCCGGCAGGCCAACGCGACGGCCGCGCCCGTGCCGCGGGGCCTGATGCATGAGCCCTTCGTCAGGGCCGCGGCGCTCCAGCCGGAGCGGCCCGCGGTCATCACCTCGCGCCGCACGCTCACCTACGGGGAGCTGGACGCGGCCTCCAACCGCGTCGCGCGGTGGCTGCGGGAGCAGGGGGCCCGGCCCAACGCGCTCGTGGCCCTGGTGATGGAGAAGGGCTGGGAGCAGGTCGTCGCCGCGCTGGGCGTCCTCAAGTCCGGCGCCGCCTACGTGCCCATCGACGCCCACCTGCCTCCGGCGCGCCTGCGCTACCTCCTGGAGAACACGGGCACCCGGCAGGTGCTCACCCAGTCCTGGCTCCAGCTGGACCTGACGGGCGTGGAGCCCGGCGCGGTGCTGGCCGTCGACGGTCCGGAGGCGCAGCGCCCCTCGGCGGACGCGCTGCCGAGCGCGCAGCGCCCGGAGGACCTGGCCTACGTCATCTACACGTCCGGCTCCACGGGCCACCCCAAGGGCGTGATGATCGAACACCGGTCCGCGCTCAACACGCTCCTGGACGTCAACGCGCGCTACGGCGTCGACGCGGACAGCCGCGGCTTCGCGCTGTCGGCGATGAACTTCGACCTGTCGGTGTGGGACGTCTTCGGCCTGCTGGCCGCGGGCGGCGCGCTGGTCATCCCGGAGCCCGGCGAGCTGCGCGAGCCCGGCCGCTGGCTCCAGCTGGTGCGCGAGCACCGCGTGACGGTGTGGAACAGCGTCCCGGCGCTGATGGAGATGATGACCGACCACCTGGCCGGCCTGGGCGAGACCTGGCCCCAGCTGAAGACGGTGATGATGAGCGGCGACTGGATCCCGGTGTCGCTGCCGGAGCGCATCCGCGCGGTGGCCCCGAACGCCGCCGTCTACAGCATGGGCGGCGCCACCGAGGCGGCCATCTGGTCCATCGTCTACCCCATCGGCGACGTGGATCCGGCCTGGCCCAGCATCCCCTACGGCAAGGCGATGCTGAACCAGCAGATGCTGGTGCTCGACGGCGCGCTGATGCCGTGCCCCACCTGGGTGCCCGGGCAGATCTTCATCGGGGGCGTGGGCGTCGCGCGCGGTTACTGGCGGGACGAGGAGAAGACCCGCGGGAGCTTCATCCGCCACCCGCTGACGGGCGAGCGGCTGTACCGCACGGGCGACCTGGGCCGCTTCCTGCCCTCCGGCGACATCGAGTTCCTGGGCCGCGAGGACTTCCAGGTCAAGGTCCAGGGCTTCCGCATCGAGCTGGGGGAGATCGAGAACGCGCTCCTCCAGCACCCGGGCGTGCGCGCCGCCGTCGCGTCCGCCGTGGGGGAGAAGCGGGGCAACAAGCGGCTCGTGGCCTACGTGGTGCTGGACGCGGAGGCGCCCCCGGCGGTGGACGCGCTGCGCGAGGCGCTGCGGACGAAGCTGCCGGAGTACATGGTGCCGCAGACCTTCGTGACGCTGGACGCGCTGCCGCTCAGCGCGAACGGGAAGGTGGACCGCGGCGCGCTGCCGGCCCTGGAGGGCACGCAGCCGCAGAAGCAGTCCGGCGTCCGGGTGCCGCCGCGCACCGAGCTGGAGACGGCGCTGGCCCGCCTCTGGGAGGGGCTCCTGCCCGGGCCGGTGGGCATCCACGACAACTTCTTCGAGGTGGGCGGCAACTCGCTGCTCGCGGTGCGGCTGATGGCGCGGCTGCGCCAGGAGCTGGGCCGGGAGCTGCCGCTGGCGACCCTCTTCGAGATGCCCACCATCGCGCTGCTCGCCGCGTCCCTGTCCGGGCCCGGAGCGCCGCGGCGCGAGGGGCGGGGCGCGCTGGTGCCCATCCAGCCCTCCGGCACGAGGCCGCCGCTCTTCCTCGTGCACCCGGTGGGAGGCAGCGTCCTCTGCTACGCGGAGCTGGCGCGGAAGCTGGGGTCGGATCAGCCCGTCTTCGGGCTCCAGGTGCCCCCCGGCGCGCCGCCCCGGTCCATCGAGGCCATGGCCTCCGCGTACCTGGAGGCGCTGCGCGACGTGCAACCGCGTGGCCCGTACCACCTGGGCGGCTGGTCCATGGGCGGCGTCGTCGCCTACGAGATGGCGCGCCAGCTCCAGGCCCAGGGCGACACGGTCTCCACGCTCGCGCTCATCGACGTGCTCGTCCCGCCGGCGGGGCAGGGCGGGGAGGTCATGGACGAGGCCGCGCTGATGGCGCGCTTCGCCGAGGACCTGGGCGCGCTGGCGGCCCGCCGCGTGTCGGTGGACGCGGGCGCGCTGCGGGACCTGCCCGCGGAGGCCGTGCTGGAGCGCGTGGTGGAGGACCTGCGGGCGCAGGAGGCCATCGCGCCGGAGCTCGACCACGCGACGCTGGGGGCGCACGCGGAGGTGTTCAAGGCGAACATGCGCGCGCTCACCGCCTACCAGGCCCGGCCCTACGCCGGCCGCGTCTGGTTCTGCCGGGGCGCGCAGCCGGGCGGCGCCTCGCGGCAGAACGCGGAGGCGTGGCTGGGGCTCACCTCGGGCGGCCAGCTCGTGGAGCTGGAAGGCAATCACTACACGCTGTTCAGCCACGGGCTCGACGCGCTCGTGGGCTCGCTGTCGTCCGCCCTGCGCGCGTGAGCCGTCGCCAGGGTTCCTGCCTCGTTCACGTTTCGTTCACAAGGAGTGCAACCGTGTTTCATCGTCTGAGTCCGTGGATCCTGGGTGCGGCCCTGCTGGGCCTGGCTGGCTGTTCCGATGAAGGGGAGACCGTGGAGGCCTGTGTCGACAACAAGGTCCAGAAGATCTCCGAGAAGGAGCTGTCCAAGCGGTTGAAGGACGGCGCGTACCGCGGCACGTGCGACCTGATGGAGAACCGCGTGTCGTTTGGCGACGGCTACGTGCAGTCCATCGTCCACAGGAACGCGGACGGCTCCGTGAAGGCCATTGGCGTCACGGTGGACCAGGCCGCCATGGACACGCTGCCCATGCTGCCCCACCAGCCGACGAACGACGGGCAGACGTGCTGGGACATGAACAACGACGGCGTGACGGACCCGGAGAAGGAGTGCAACGGCGGCCACGAGCGCGTGCTCTGGTTCCCCAAGATGAAGGACGTCCCCTTCCAGTGGATCATGTTCAACTGGCAGGGCAAGGGCCACGGCCCCATCGGGGCGTTCGACAAGGGCCACTTCGACCTGCACTTCTTCATGCAGGACTTCGTGACGCGCAACTTCATCCGCACCGGCCCGTGCGGCGTCTACACGGACTGCAACGACTACGCGAAGGCCATCAAGGATCCGCCGGCGCCCTTCTACCCGACGGGCTTCGAGAACCAGAAGGGCGTGTCCGCGCGCATGGGCAACCACCTGGCGGACATCGCCGAGTCGCCCTTCAACGGTGAGCCCTTCACGCAGGCGTTCGTCTACGGCGCCTACGACGGCCACATCACCTACTTCGAGACCGTCGTCGAGGGCAGCTTCGCCAGGAGCAAGCCCACCGAGGACTGCCGCCCCATCAAGGCGCCTCCGGCGATGGAGGTCTCGGGCCTCTACCCGACGCGCTACTGCATCCGCTACCGCGAGGACAAGGGCGACTACCTGATGACGCTCGAGGACTTCGAGTACCGCAACGCCCCGAACTGAAGCGGTCCCCCAGGCGCGGCCGCGTCCCGGAGCGGTTCCGGGGCGTGGCCGCGCGTTGTCTCGCCGGAGCCACACCGTGAAGAAGACATCCGTCCTCCTGTCCTGGAGGCTGCCGCTGCTCCTGTCACTGTGGGCCGCTCCGGCGGGGGCCCATTGGGGCATGCCCGACGAGGCGAGCAGCATCAGCGTGCGCAGTGGCCACGAGGACGACTGGATCATGGGCGACGCGTCCGGCGCGCTCATCTCCCGCGACCACGGGACGACGTGGCGGTGGATCTGCCCGGAGGGGATGGGCATCGCCATCTGGCGTCCCGAGCGCTACTTCTGGCTGTCGGGCGGGGCCATCCTGGCGGCGACGGGGAGCGCGCTGGTGCGCTCGGACGACAGCGGCTGCACCTGGACGCCGCACGGCTTCTTCAAGGACACCTGGGTCACGAGCCTGGCGGTGCACCCGGTGGATGAGCGGCTGCTGTACGTCAGCACCGGCCGGCCGTCGCTGAGCAACGGGCTGTACCGCTCCGAGGACGGCGGCGAGTCATGGCTCCAGGCGCTCGCGCCGACGCCGGGCTCCCAGTACTCCGCCATCCGCGTCGCCGCGTCGGATCCGCTGCGGGTCTACGCCTCCGGCCAGGACGCGGAGGGGCAGTTCCTCGTCCGCAGCGACGACGGCGGGCGCGCGTGGACGCGGCTGCCCCAGCCGCTCACCGGCTTCAAGCTCCCGTATGACCTCGTGCTGCTGCGCGTGAGTGACAGCTCGCCCGACGTGCTCTGGGCGAAGATCTCCGCCCAGGGGCGCGACTCGCTGCTCAAGAGCACGGACGGCGGCGCCACGCTGACGCCGGTGATGGACACGTATGAGCGCATCTCCAGCGTGGAGGCGTCCCCGGACGGGCGCACGGTCTGGGTCTCCACGACGACGCGCCTGTTCCGGAGCCTGGATGAGGGGCCCTTCACGGAGCTGGCGGAGCCGAACGGGAACGCCTGCGCGCTGCGGTTCAACGGCAGGCTCTATGGCTGCGGCCCGGGCTGGATCGGGGGCTGGGCGCTGGCGCGCAGCGAGGACGAGGGCACGACCTGGGAGCCCCTGTTCAAGCTCGGCGACGTGCAGGGCGCGCACCTCTGTCCCGCCTCGACGCCGGTGCAGCAGCGGTGTCCGACCCTGTGGCCGCAGCTGGCCACGCTCTTCGGCGCGCCCGAGCCGGATGGGGGCGTGGCCCCGCGGCCGGACGCGGGGCCCGCGGAGCCACCCTCGGCTTCGGACGGCTGTGCCGCGGCGCCGGGGCTGATGCCGGGCGCGTGGCTGATGCTCACGGTGCTGGGGCGGCGTCGTGCTCGGCTTCGCGTGAAGCGGGGCATCGGCGCGGGGGCCCTGCTGGCGCTCGTGTCGCTGGTGGCGGTGCTCGGTGGGTGTGGAGCGTCGGACGCGGAGGGGCCGCTCCAGGTGCCGGAGCTGGAGTACGGCATTGGCGCGCCGTGGCCCTCGCCCGCGCCGCTGCCGCCGGTGGGGCCCGCCGGGCGGCTGATCATCACCAACAACCTGGAGGACACGCTCAGCCTGCTGGACCTGGAGGGGATGGAGTCACCCGCCTGGGGGGAGCTGGCGCGCCTCCCGGTGGGGCTCAATCCGGTGGAGCTGGAGGGGCCGCACCACACCGCCGTCTCGCCGGAGAACGACTTCTATTACGTGGGCATCTCCAACTACGTGCCCGGCTCCGGCTCCGGGCCGCACGGGGCGCATGGCTCGGGGAAGGCGGACGGCTACTGCCTCAAGCTGGACGCGACGACCCACGCCGTCGTGGGGTCCGCGCGCGTGGATCCCAACCCGGGTGACGTCATCCTGAGCGCGGACGGGCGGACGCTCTACCAGACGCACTTCGACCTGCTGAGGATCGCGGAGGTGGCCCGCCGGGGAGGCACGGAGGCGGAGATGGACGCGCGGCTGGCCATCCTCGATGCGCGGACGATGACGCGCACGGCGATGGTGCCGGTCTGCCCCGCGCCCCACGCGGTCCGGCTGTCGTTGGACGGGAAGCGCGCCTACGTCGCCTGCTGGTCCGACGAGGTGGCCATCGTGGACCTGGAGCGGGCGGATCATCCGGTGCAGCGCGTGAAGGTGGCGGACAACGTCGGCACGGCGGTGGTGCCCATCCACCAGCCCTATGCGCTCACGGTGTCGCCCACGACGGGCGCGGTCTGGGTCAGCTCGCTCGCGAGCCGCGCGGTGCAGTACCTGGATCCGGAGACGCTCACCATGGACCCCGCGCGCACGGTCTGGCTGCCGGGCGCGCCGATGTTCGGGGCCTTCACGTCCGACGGACGGACGCTCTTCATGCCGTACCAGTCCGTGGACTCCATCGCCGTCATCGACGTGGCCCACCCGGAGGCGGCGCCCGGGGAGATCCCGCTGGCGGCCAGCGGCTGCCTCAACGTGCACCAGTTGATGCTCACGCCGGACGAGCGCCATGCGCTGGCGGTCTGCGAGGGAGACCACCTGTCGCCGGGCACGCTCCACGTGGTGTCGCTGGAGGAGCACCGGGTGGTGAAGACGGTCCAGGTGGGGCTCTTCCCGGACTCGGTGGCGCTGCTGGGGCGGCGGCCATGAGGTGGCTGGGACTGCTGGCCGTGCTGCTGGTGGGCTGTGGTGGCCCGACGCCCGCGGCGGAGTTCGGGGAGGCGCTGTTCCAGGATGCGCGGCTGTCGGACAGCCAGTTCAACAGCTTCTCCTGCGCGACCTGCCACACCGCCAGCACCACGCCCGAGCCGGACCGCATGCTGGCGGGCTACCCGCTGGGGAACGTGGTCTCCCGGAAGACGTGGTGGGGCGGCTACGAGACGGACCTGCTGAGCGCGGTGAACTTCTGCTACCTGGGCTTCATGCGCGGCGTGACGCCCCTCACGCGCGAGGAGCCGAAGGCGCGGGCCCTGTACGAATACCTGGCGCGGATCAGCCCGGCCGCGGACGCGCCCGCGCTGCCGCTCACGGTGGTGAAGGACATCCAGGAGGTGCCTCCGGGGGATGCCGGGCGGGGCGGCGCCGTGTACCGCGCTGCCTGTCAGACCTGTCACGGCGCCCCGCATACGGGCGAGGGGCGGCTGAGCTCCTTCGCGTCGCTGCTGCCGGAGGTGACGGACGACTACGACAGGCTCTTCCCCGGCATCCCGAGGCGGCTGGTGGTCATCGAGAAGCTGCGGCACGGCAGCTCCTTCGGCGTGGGCGGGACCATGCCGCTCTACAGCCTCGAGGCCCTGTCGGACGAGGACCTCGCGGCGGTGCTCGCGTTCCTGGGGCTGTGAGCGCGGGGCGCCTCAGCTCCAGAGCGACTGCTCCAGCGAATCCAGGAGCGCGCTCGCGACCTCGGGAGAGGGCAGCCCGGCTTCCACCGCGAGGCGCGGGTCGAGCGGCACGGCCACCTCCGCGCGCAGCACCGCGAGGGCCCGCCGCCGGGCCTCGTGCAGTGAGGCGCGAGCCTCGGAGGACAGGCCGGGCATGGCCCAGGCGTCGATGTCCCAGGACAGGCCCGCGTGCCGGGTCTCGTCGTCGGCGATGCGCGCCATGGCCTCGCGGATCTCCGGGTCGCGGGCGTGCAGCGCCTGATGGTGCGCCACCAGCGCGCCATACGTCTCCCGCACGCAGCCCTCCACCGCGTTGTCGAGCAGCACCTCGTCCAGTGGGCGCAGCGGCAGGGCGGTGACGGCGGGAGGCACCGGCGTGGCGCCGAAGCGACGGGCCAGCCGCAGGGTGACCTCGGTGTGTCGGACCTCGTCCGTGGCGCTCGCGAGCGCCGCGTCCTGTAGCCCCGTCCCGGCTCCGTGCAGGGCCAGCTCGTCGCGCAGGCGCAGGAAGGCGTGGATGGCGGCGGCCTCCAGGCGAGCGGCCTTCGCGAAGTAGTTTCCCCGCGCGTCCTCGCAGACCTTGTCGCCGGAGCCCTGGAGCCCCACGGGCCTGCGGCCGACGACGCAGTCAGGCGTGCCTTCCTTGAAGGGGAACGTGCCCACCTCCGTCACGACCCCGGACGGCGTCACGGTCAGGTCGTGCCGGGTCTCGTACACGTGAGTCTCGCAGTCGTAGTCCTGGATGCTGACGACGCTGAAGGTCCCGTCGGGGAGGGCCCGCACCTTGCCGCGCTCGTAGGCCGGGTGGCTGCACAGGGCATAGCCCGAGGCGTAGACCAGGAGGGCGGCCTCCTCGGGAGTATCGATGCGGCCGAGCAGGGCCCGGACGGAGTCCGCGGTCGCGTAGGTCGCCACCTCGTCGCCTCGGGTCGTGGCGAGGAAGCTCTTGTCGCACTCCATGCTGTAGCCACAGAGTCGCGGGAAGCCGCCATCGACCAACACCGCCTCCAACCGGTCCAGGCATGCCTGGGGAGCCGTCGCCGTGGCGCAGGGCTCGCCCTCTGACGCCTTGAGGACGACGGCCGGAGGCGTACCGGGAGGAAACCGGTGCTGGACGGTGCGCACCTGGAGCACGTCCGGAGGTGGGTCGATGGTCAGCCCCGTGAGGGCAGGGAAGCCGTTCACACAGGCGACCTCCGAGTGCTGGCTCAGGTCGACGGGCTCGGGCCTGGGGGGAGGCTCCACCACCGGAGCTGGCTCCCGCTCGCAGCCCGTGAGCAGCAGGGGCGTGGCCAGGGAGGCCCGCAGGGCCTGGGAGAACAACGTCCGCAGCCGATTCACGTTCATGGTCCCCTCGGAGACGCGCGCGGCCACCGGGCCCGCCCTGTTGGGACACGCGACCCCGGCGACTTGGGACATGGGCCCTCTCAGGCCCGGCGCCCCGGCTCCAGCGAGCCCCGCGGCGCCCGCGCCACGGTCGGTGAAAGCAGGCGGGCGATGCCCGCCGGAGCGCGCATCGCCCGTGCATCCGACCGTGAGACGGTTGCGTCCCTACGCCCCCGCGTACTTGCGGCGGAACTCGTGGATCTCCGCCAGCCGGAACGTGCCCGGCTCCGGAGCAATCGCCTCCGGCGCGTCGTAGGGCAGGTTCATCAGCCGCTCGTACTCCTCCACCGACACGCGCTCGCGCTTCGCCAGCACCGCGTCCAGGTCCGCGCGGGCCATGCGCTCCGCCGCCTTCTCCCCCACGACGCCGGAGTAGAACTCCGCGCAGGAGCCGCTGCCGTAGGACAAGAGGCCGATGCGCTGCCCCGCCAGCGCCGCGCCCTCCGCGTGCAGCTGGCCCGCCAGCGCCAGGTACAGCGACGCCGTGTAGACGTTGCCCACGCGCGCGTTCAGCCCCAGCGACTTCGCCACCTGCGCGTCGTAGCTGGCCTGCGACTTCGCCGCCTCGTCGCGCGCCTCGGGCGTGGCCGGGCCGCCGCCGGAGTCCTCCAGGTCGCACAGCCGCACCTGCGCGTGCGCCTTGCGCGCCATCTTGCAGAAGGGCACGTGGTACAGGATGCGAGCGAGCTGCTCGCTGGGCAGCTTCGAGTCCCAGCGCACCAGCCCCTGGGCCATGGCGCGCTCGCGCCAGCCCCGGTACGCGCCCGCCAGGGCGTCCAGGTAGCAGGTGATGGAGTAGTGCCCGTCCACCAGCGCCTCGCGCCGGCCCACCGGCCGCCAGAAGTCATACACGTCCGCGGTGCTCACGCCGTTGAGCCCCACGTCCACCGCCAGCAGGTCCGGCGTCTCCGACACCAGCAGCGCCACCGCGCCGCCGCCCTGCGTGGGCTCGCCCGCCGTCTTCAGGCCGTAGCGCGCGATGTCCGTGCACACCACCAGCGCGGAGCGGCCCGCCGCCGCTCCGGAGGCGATCCACTCCACCGCCGCCATCAGGCCCGCAGTGCCGCCGTAGCACGCGTGCTGCGAGTCGAACGTGCGCATGGCGCGCGGCAGCTTCAGCAGGCCGTGCACGTGCGACGCGATGGGCTTCGAGTGGTCCACGCCCGTCTCGGTGCCCACCACCAGCATGCCCAGCCTGGACGCGTCCACGTCCTGCTGCTTGAGCAGCCGCGCGGCCGCCGTGGCCGCCAGCGACACGGAGTCCTCGCCCGGGTCGTTGACCGCCATCTCCTTCGCGCCCAGGCCCGCGGTGAACTTCGCCGGGTCCACGCCGCGCGCCCGCGCCAGGTCCTCGATGTCCACGTACCGCCGGGGGACCGCCACCGCCAGCGCTTCGATTCCAACCCGCTTCTTCATGGGGAGCTCCTCAAGTCAAAAAGGTCGAGAGTCCAGTCCACGTCACGCCGCCGGCGGCACCAGCACCAGCCGGCCCGCCACTTCCCGGTTCTCCAGCCGGAAGTGCGCGCGGCCCGCGTCCGCCAGCGCCACCTCCTCCGACACGAAGGGGCGGATGAGGCCCCGGGCCGTCAGCCGGAGCGACTCATCCAGCTCCTCGCGCGTCGTCGCGTAGGCGCCCAGGATCTCCAGCTCCTTCACGATGACCAGGCCCGGGTTGAGGTTCACCACCCCGGACTCCAGGTTGCCCACCACCACCACGCGCCCCCCGGGCGCCATGGCCTTGAGCGTCTGATCGAAGGTGGCGCTGCCCACGATCTCCACCGCGACATCGACCCCCTGGCCCTGCGTGCGCTTGCGCGCCTCCGCCCCGAAGTCCAGGCCGCGCGAGACGATGACCTCATCCGCGCCCGCTTCCTTGAGGGCCGCCACCTTCGCCTCGCCGGACGTGATGGCGATGACGCGCGCCCCGTCCACCTTGCACAGCTGCACGGCCGCCAGGCCCACGCCGCCGCTGGCGCCGGTGATGAGGACCGTCTCCCCGGCCTTCACCTTCGCCCGCGTGCGCAGCGTGTGGACGGCGGTGCCCAGCGTGCAGCACACCGTCGCCGCCACCGCCCAGGGCAGGTCGGCGGGCACGCGGCCCAGGCCGCGCACCGGGGCCACCATGAACTGCGCGTAGCCGCCCTGGAGCTCCTCGCCGAAGAAGCGGTTGTCCGTCTTGCACAGGCTGTTGCGACCGGAGAGGCACAGCGCGCACTCGCCGCAGGACATGCGCTGGAGCGTCGCCGCGCGGTCGCCCACCTTCCAGCCCACCGTGTCCGGGCCCACCTCCACCACCTCGCCCGCGGCCTCGTGCCCCAGGATGGCCGGCACGTGCGTGCGGGGCAGGTTGCCGCGGCGGTTGATGACGTCGTGGTAGCAGACGCCGCACGCGTGGACCTTCAGCAGCACCTCGCCCTTGCCCGGGCGGGGCACCGGGACGGTCTCCAGACGCAGGTTCTCTGCATTCCCGAACTGGCGAAGAACGACGGCTTCCATGCGGTACCTCTCTTCCGTGTGACTTGAAGGGTGGGGGAGCGGTGCTTCAGCCGCCGACGAGCGCGTCGCGCAGGTTGCGGGGGTCCAGCGCGCGGATGGCCGCCACCGTGCGCGCGTCCGGGAGGGACGTGACGGGCAGCGCGTCCGGCACGGACAGCTCGAAGCCGGTGCGCTCGAAGATGCCCTCCACCGTGGCCCAGGGGTGCCGCGACAACAGCCGCGCGCCCCGGGGCCCGCCCAGCTCATACGTGCCCAGGTCGGAGATGAGCCGCACCGGACGGCTGGGGTCGCGGGTCGTGGCCACCTGGACCTGGGGGACGAGGTTGCGCCGAGACTGCCGGGGCACCAGCAGCACCGGGTTCTTCACCCACTGGCGCAGCGTGGCCGCGCCCGCCACGCCCGGGAACTTGGTGCGAGGCTTCTCCAGGCTGCCGGACGCGGTCATGTTGGTGCGACCCGCCGGATCCACCTCCGCCGCGCCGAAGAACACCGTGTCCACCCGGCCGCGCCGCGCGTGGTCGAACAGGTCCGCGATGCTCACCTCCGCGGACCGGCCGTCCAGGTAGCGCAGGTCCTCCGACGACGGGAACAGCTCCGGCAGCGCGGGGTCCAGCGAGCCCACGCACGCCAGATACGTCAGCCCCGGCGCATGCGTGGCCCGAGCCACCGCGATGGCCAGGATGACCAGCGGCGACGCCACGCCCGTGGCCACCACCGAGCCGTCCTCGATCTCCCGCGCCAGCAGCGACACCACCGTCTCCGCGGGCGTCACGTCCACCGTCGCCGTCATGCCGCGCTCCGCGTCGCGCGAAGCGACATGAGGAAGCCCTTCGCGTCACCCGCGTCCGCCGCGGCCAGGTAGGCGGCCAGCATCGCGTCGTCATGCGGGTACCTGCCCAGGCAGCCCGTGGGCAGCGCGCCGCCAGGGGCGAGCACCACGCGCTCCACCTGGAAGGCGGGGAGGGTGATGCGCGAAAGCCTCGGCACGCGCTCCTCCACCGTGGCGATGATCCGCTTCGCGGCGCCCGCGACGAGCAGGTCCGTGGTGGGGTCCTCGATGAGCAGGTTGCCCTTGTCGTCCGCCGCCCGCGCGTGGATGAGCGCCACGTCCGGGAAGTAGGCGGGCTCCACCGGCACGCGGCGGCCGGTAAACGGATCCTCCACCGTGCGCGGCGCGTCCACCTCCGCCAGCTCCGACACGTCCGAGTCCGGCGCCGGGATGAACGGCAGCCCCATGGATGCCGCGCGCAGCCGCTGCACCACGCGGTAGCCGTCGTGCTCGCGCCACTCGAGGTCGCCCGCCTCGATGGCCCGCTTGAGGCAGGGCAGGGGGCGCACGCGGTTCTCCAGCACCAGCGCGCCGAAGGGCAGCTCCACGCGCTCGAGGCACCCGCCCGCGACGAGGAACTCCGCCGGCAGCGGGTTGGGCAGGGAGATGAGCTGGAGGCCGCGCTTCTCCTGCGCCACCAGCTCCAGCACCAGCGCCATGGGCGCGCGGCCCAGCATGAACCCGCCGGCCGCGAGCGACGCGCCGTCCGGGATGGAGGCCACCGCCTCCGACAGGGAGCTCCACCGGGCGCGGTTCACTGGGGCTCCTCCCCGGAGGCGGCGCGCGGCACCATGCGCAGCGCGGGCGCGTTTGCGTCGTCACCCGAGGGGGCCGGGGCGCTCACGGCCGCCGCGCCGGAGGGAAAGAGCAGCTCCACCATGCCGTCGGCGATCTGCTCCTCGGAGAGGCGCCCGTCCGGCTTGAACCACTTGTAGACCCACAGGATCATCCCCAGGAACGAGAACGCAGCCACCGTGGGGTCCACCGCGCCGCGCAGGCGGCCCTGGCGGTGGGCCTCCGCGAACGAGTCCTCCAGGAACCTCACGTAGCGCTTCTTGCGCCGGTCGATGTACTCGCGCGCCTCGCCGGTGAGCGTGGCGTGCTCGTGGAGGATGATGATGACCTCCTTGCTGCGGCCGCTCGTCACCAGGTGGATGTTCTGCCGCATGCACTGGCGCAGCCGCTCCACCGGATCCGCCACGTCCTGCACGGGCGCGAGGACCTGCTCCTCGAACACGTCCATGCCGTAGTTCATGATGGCGAAGAGCAGCTGCTCCTTGTTCTGGATGTGGTGGTAGAGCCCCGCCTTGGTCATCCGGCACGCGGCGGCGATCTCCTGCATCGACGTGCCCTCGTAGCCGCGCTCGCAGATGAGCCGCGCCGCCGTCTCCAGGATGGTCCGGTACCGCTCGCCCTCGTCCGGTCTGCGCCCCGTGGGTGTCATGCGTGCCTTCCCTCGCCGGCCTGCCTGCCGCTGCCGGGCTGAAACCACCTACCGACCGGTAGGT
>JAFADT010000057.1 GCA_023424585.1 Pseudomonadota bacterium | reverse complement strand
CATGGAAGATGCGCTCGCGCGGCTCCGTTGCGTATAGGGTCCTCCGGGCCACGTCCCCCTGGCCCCCCTTCGCGCACTGGAGAGCCCACCCATGGCCATCGACCTGACCTCCCTCCCGCGTCCCTCTCGTGACGACACCACCGTGGGCGCCATGGTGCGTGGGCTCGTGGGCAGCGAGATCCTCCGCATCGCGGCGGAGATCCGCGAGCTGGTGGCCAGGGGCAACAAGGTGTGCAACCTCACCGTGGGCGACTTCAACCCGAAGGAGTTCCCCATCCCGGACGGCCTGCGCGACCAGATTGGCGCCGCGCTCCAGGGCGGTGAGACGAACTACCCGCCGTCCGACGGCGTGCTGGACCTGCGCCAGGCCGTGCAGCGCTTCTACGAGCGCTCCCTGGGGCTGAAGTACCCGCTGGAGGGCATCCTCATCGCGGGCGGCGCGCGGCCCATCATCTACGCCACCTTCCGCGCGGTGCTCGACCCGGGGGACGTCGTCGTCTACCCGGTGCCGTCGTGGAACAACAACCACTACGCCCACATGCTGGGCGCGAAGAGCGTGGTGGTGGCCACGGACTCCGCCGCGGGCTTCATGCCCACGCTGGCGCAGTTGGAGCCGCACCTGTCCACCGCGCGCCTCCTGTGTCTGTGCAGCCCGCTCAACCCCACCGGCACCATGCTGGACCCGGAGGCCCTGCGCGCCATCTGCCAGCGCATCGTCGAGGAGAACCGCGCGCGCGAGGGCCGCGGCCAGAAGCCCCTCATCCTGATGTACGACCACATCTACTGGGTGCTGAGCTTCGGCAAGCAGCACGTCACCCCCGTGGCGCTGGTGCCGGAGCTGGCCCCGTACACCGTGTTCGTGGACGGCATCAGCAAGGCCTTCGCCGCCACCGGCGTGCGCGTGGGCTGGGGCGTGGGCGCGCCCACCCTCATCTCCCGCATGCGCGACGTGCTGGGCCACGTGGGCGCCTGGGCCCCCAAGGCCGAGCAGCTGGCCACCGCGCGCTACCTGGACGACACGCAGGCCACCGAGTCCTTCCTGAAGACGATGCGCCAGCGCGTCGACGAGCGCCTGGAGGCCCTCTACAAGGGCTTCCAGCGCATGCGGGACGCGGGCCTGCCGGTGGAGGCCATCGCGCCGCAGGGCGCCATCTACCTCTCCGTGCGCTTCGACGTGGTGGGCAGGGACGGCCTCACCACCAATGACGCGATCCGCAAGCGCCTCCTGGAGAAGGCCCGCTTCGCCATGGTGCCCTTCCAGGCGTTCGGGCTCGCGGCGGACACCGGCTGGTTCCGCCTCTCCGTGGGCGCCACCTCCGTCGCCGAGATCGAGGAGGCCCTGCCGCGCGTGGAGGCCACCGTGCGGGAGATCCTCGCGGCGAAATAGCCTCTTTCCTCCACAGGCCGGCAGACAGGGAATAGCCTGCCGGCCGTGGCGTTGAGGGCGCCGCCATCATGCTCAAGCGCTTCGTGGACGTCCGGGACGAGGAGGTGGGGGCGGTCCTCGGGGCGTTCGTCTACTTCTTCACGCTGATGTGCGGCTACGCCATCCTGCGACCCATCCGCAACGAGATGGGCACCGCGGGGGACGTGAAGCACCTGCCCTGGCTCTTCAGCGCCACCTTCGTGGTGATGCTGCTGGCGGTGCCGGCCTTCTCCGCGCTGGTGGCGCGCTACCCCCGGCGGGTGGTGGTGCCGCGCGTCTACCGCTTCTTCCTCCTCAACCTGCTGGGCTTCTTCGCGCTGCTCCAGTGGGGCGTGGCGAGGGAGGTCGTGGCGCGCGCCTTCTACGTCTGGCTGAGCGTCTACAACCTGTTCGTCGTCTCCATCTTCTGGAGCTTCATGGCGGACGTGTTCGCCAGCGAGCAGGGCAAGCGGCTCTTCGGCTTCATCGCCGCGGGCGGCACCACGGGGATGATCGTCGGCCCGTTCCTGGTGGGGCGGCTGGCGGAGCCGGTGGGGCCGGTGAACCTCATCCTCGTGTCCGCGGTGATGCTGGAGGTGAGCGCGCAGTGCGTGCGCCGCCTGGGCCGCTGGGCGCGGGACGTGCAGCACCAGCCCGCCACGCGAGAGGGGCCGGTGGGCGGCGGGGTGCTCGCGGGCCTGCGGCTCCTGGTGACGTCGCCGTTCCTGCTCGCGCTGGGGACGCAGGTGCTGCTGTACGCGGCGACCTCCACGTTCCTGTACTACCAGGAGGTGCAACTGGTCGCGTCGCTGGCGAAGGACGCGGCGTCGCGCACGGCGGTGTTCGCGGACATCGACTTCTGGGTGCAGGTGCTGACGCTGGGCCTCCAGACGCTCGTCACCGGGCGGGTCATCTCCCGGCTGGGGTTGGGCGTGGCGATGGCGGTGGCGCCGGTGCTCACGCTGGTGGGCTTTGGCGTGCTGGCGTTCGCGCCGGTGCTGGCGGTGCTCATCGCGGTGAAGTCGCTGCGGAGCGCGAGCCACTACGCGCTGGAGCGCCCGTCGCGAGAGATCCTCTTCACCACGGTGGACCGCGAGGCCCGCTACAAGTCCAAGAGCTTCATCGACACGGTGGTGTACCGCGGCAGCGACACGCTGAGCGCGTGGCTCCAGGGGGGGCTCACGGCGCTGGGCCTGGGGATGACGGGCCTGTCGCTGGTGGCCGTGCCCGTGGCGGCGCTGTGGCTCGCGGTGGCCCTGTACCTGGCGCGGCAGCAGCGCACGCGCGCCGCTGAACCCCTTCCGCAGACGACCCTTCCCGGAGGAACCACGGCATGAAGCTGTCCCGAAGAGGCGTGATTCAAGCAGCGGCCGCGCTCGGCGCGGTCCAGGTGTTGGGCTGTGCGGCGTCCCCCAAGGCGGGCCCGCCGGGCGGTGACGACCCGGGCGAGGCCCCGGGAAGGCCCCTGAACCTCCTCATCCTGGGCGGCACCCGGTTCCTGGGCCCGGCGCTGGTGCAGGTGGCGCAGGCGCGCGGCCACACGCTCACGCTCTTCAACCGCGGCAAGTCCAACCCCGGCCTCTTCCCGGAGGTGGAGAAGCTCCAGGGCGACCGCGACCCGAACCACGGCGAGGGCCTGAAGGCGCTGGAGGGCCGCAAGTGGGACGCGGTCATCGACACGTCCGGCTACGTGCCGCGCATCGTGAAGGCGTCCGCGGAGCTGCTCGCGCCCAACGTGGGGCAGTACGTCTTCGTCTCCAGCATCTCCGTCTACAAGGAGATGGCGAAGGCGGACCTCAACGAGGCCGACGCCGTGGCCACCATGCCGGACGAGACGAAGGAGGAGGTGGACGACCTGAGCTACGGTCCGCTCAAGGCGCTCTGCGAGCAGGCCGCGGAGGCCGCGCTGCCCGGCCGCACGCTCAACATCCGCCCCGGCCTCATCGTGGGCCCGGATGACGGCTCCGACCGCTTCACCTACTGGCCGCTGCGCGTGGCGAAGGGCGGCGAGGTGCTGGCCCCCGGCGACGGCGAGGACCCCGTGCAGATCATCGACGCGCGCGACCTGGCCGCGTTCATCATCCGGAACGTGGAGCGCCGCACCGCGGGCATCTTCAACGTCACCGGCCCGGTCCAGCCCATGAAGATGAAGGGCATGCTGGAGACCTTGCGCGAGGCCACCGGGAGCGACGCGCGCTTCACCTGGGTGGACACCGCGTTCCTGGACCAGCAGAAGGTGGCGGCGTTCGCGGACATGCCCGCCTGGGTGCCGCGCACCGGACCGGAGCGCGGCGTCGGCAACGTGCGCATCGCCAAGGCCGTCCAGGCGGGGCTCGTCACCCGCCCGCTCGCGGACACCGCGCGCGACACGCTGGCCTGGTTCCAGGGGCTGCCGCCGGACCGCCAGGAGAAGCTGCGCTCGGGCCTGTCCGCCGAGCGCGAGAAGGAGGTGCTCGCCGCCTGGCACCAGGCGAAGGGCACCGCCAGGGCGGACTGAGCGGCGGCGTCCGGACGTGCGAGCGGAGGCCCGCGCGCGGGGGCCCGGCTGGAGGG
>JAFADT010000043.1 GCA_023424585.1 Pseudomonadota bacterium | reverse complement strand
CATCACGCTCACGCGCGAGCAGCCGCCCACGACGTGGAACCTCGCCAACAAGCGAGAGTACGGCTTCTACGCCAACGTCAACCCGGCGGTGGACCACCCGCGCTGGAGCCAGGCCACGGAGCGCCGCATCGGTGAGACGGCGCGCCGGCCCACGCTGCCCTTCAACGGCTACGCGGACGCGGTGGCCGGCCTCTACCGCGGCATGGACCTGAAGCGGGACTTCTGAACCATGGCCTCCTCCAAGCTCTCCTGGCTGAACCCCGCTGTCGCCGTCGGCGGCCTCTCCCCGCTGCTGCAGCTCGCGGTGCAGGGGGCGCAGGGGCAGCTGGGGGCCAACGGCATCGAGTTCGCCCTCAACCAGACGGGCCTCTTCGCGCTGGCGGTGCTGCTGGCGTCGCTGGCGTGCACGCCCGTGCGGCTGCTGACGGGCTGGACGTGGCCCGCGCGCATCCGCCGCACGCTGGGCCTGCTGGCCTTCACCTACGCGGCGGCGCACCTCCTCACCTACGCGGTGCTGGATCAGGGCCTGGACGTCCGCGCCATGGCGGAGGACGTCTTCACCCGGCCCTTCATCACCGTGGGCTTCACCGCCTTCGTGCTGCTGGTGCCGCTGGCCGTCACCTCCACCAACGCGTGGGTGCGCAGGCTGGGCTTCCCGACGTGGCAGCGCCTGCACCGGCTGGCCTACGTGGCCGCGGTGCTGGGCGTGGCGCACTTCATCTGGCGGGTGAAGAAGGACGTCACGGAGCCGGCGCTCTACGGGGCCGTCCTGGCGCTGCTGCTGGCCGTGCGCGTGGCCGAGGCGCTGCGCAAGCGGCGGGCGCTCGCGCGGGAGCGCCCGGCCTGAGGCGGGCTACTTTGCGGCGGCGCGGGGCAGCGGGAGGATGGTGTCCACCAGCGTCATCAGCTGCGCGCAGCTCACCGGCTTGCGCACGAAGGCGCTGATGCCGGCCTTCTGCCCCAGGGCGCGCACCTCCGCCACGTTCGGGTCGCCCGTCATCATCAGGATGGGGACCTTGGACAGCCTGGCGTTGCTGCTGGCGCGGATCTGCCCGGCGAAGTCCGCGCCGTTCATCCCGTCCATGTGGAAGTCGGTGAGGATGAGGTCCACCGGCTCCACCTCGGCGATCTTCAGGCCCTCCTCGGCGGACTCGGCCTCCAGGAACTCGAAGCTGCGGGCCATGAGGTAGATCTTCAGCAGCGTCCGGATGGAGCGGCTGTCGTCCACCAGCAGCACGCGCTGCGCCCCCCCTCCGGCCGGGCGGACCGTGGGCGTGCTTCCCGTGAGACGGGAGGGCGCGGTTTCGGGGGCGGAGAGAGGGCCGGCCTTCATCGGAATCAAGACCTCGGGGGGAGCGGAATGCCTCCAGCGGCTCCACCCATGGTCGCGGAAGGGCCCCGCGAAGTCAAAGCAACCCAGGGCCCTCCGCCCCGATTTCAGGAGGGCGAAACCGACCTCAGCGCACGTCCAGGACGAAGGCCTGGGACTGCACGCCAGGCAGCCCGGCGGCCTCGGCGAGCGCCGGGTCCAGCTCGTTCGGCAGTCGCCAGGTCTGTCCCGTGGACTGGAGCAGGGTGACGCTGTAGCGCCCCGGGGGCACGGCCGCGAGCGGCGCGGGCGCGGCGGGGTCGCGCACGTCCAGCGCCTGGGCGCGGATGGCCACCACCAGCTTCGGCGCGAGGATGGGCTGCGGAGAGGGGGACTCCTGCCCGTCCTGCGGCGCGGGGAGCAGGGGGTCGGACACCAGGCCGGCCATCAGCACCACCGCGTCCGGCTTGCCGTCCTTGCCGCCGCTGGCGCGCGCGTAGTCCACGCCCTCCTCATCCACCACGCCGTCGCGGTTCAGGTCGTTCTCGTCCACGTAGCCCGTCACGCCGTCCGCCAGCTTGCGGACGATGACGCGCGGCCAGACGATGGGCGGCGGCGCGTCGCTGCCGTTGCTCTCGCCGAGCTGCACCCAGAAGCCGGGAGGCCGCTGATCCACCGCGCCGGTGAGCGCCAGCGGCGTGAGCGTCAGCATCTTCGTGGCCGTGGTGGCGGTGTTGAACTCGCTCGCGTCCGCGGTCTGGAACGCGGGCCGGTCGAAGGGCACGGTGGCCGAGTCCGCGAAGGACACGGACACGCCCGTGAGCGGCTGGGGCCAGCCGTCCGCGTCCGTGGTCACCTCCAGGACGCGCGTCTCGCTGCTGACGGGGTCCACCGCGCCGCCGCCCACGTCGCCCGCGTTGGGCTCCGAGGTGACGCCGTACCAGGGGTTGAAGTCGGGCACGTGGCAGGGCTGCGGCGTGTTCCGGCAGGTGTCCGCGTCGATGAAGCCGCGCAGGATGTAGCGGCCGGGCTCCACGAGGCTCAGCGCGAACGGCGCGGTGAACGGGCCGGTGGAGTTGTCCCCCAGCGACGCGCCGAACAGCTCCGCGGCGGTGACGACGGTGAAGGCCCGCGGGCGGCCGGAGCCCGCGGGCGGCGGCGGGTTGGCCGCGTCGTAGAGGAACACGATGGCGTTGCCGCGGGCGCGCGACTGCACCACCAGGCTGCCCTCGATGCGGGCGGCGCGCGTGTGCTGACGGCCATCCGCGGTGGGCACCACGTCCGGGGCATCACAGCCGCCGGACAGGAGCGACGTGAGCGCGAAGGCGAGGAGGGGAAGGGCGCGCTTCATGGGGTCACCGTGACGTTGGCGAACACGCGCCGTTCGATGCGGTTGCCGAAGGGATGCTCCGCGTGGCTGCCCCCGAGCTGGCTGCCCTGCAGCGCCACGGAGACGACGTCCTTCACCACGGTGTAGCCCACGCGGGCGTTGACGACGGTGTACGCGGGGAGGTTGTTGGCGGTGAGGTCCACGCGCGTCGGGTCGGACGCGGAGGGCTCGCGCTCCACCCAGGTGGTGGAGGAGGTGAACGCCGCTTCGATGCCGAACTCCAGGTCCGTGCGCGTGCGGTAGGTGATGCCGCCGAAGAGCCGGAAGGCCGGCGCCTGGCTGCACGTGCCGCACTGGCCGTCGTCCGGCATGTCGGAGCTGACGTGCTGGTACGCGGCGCTCGCCTTCACGCCCAGGCCGTCGATGGGGGACAGGTTGATGCCCGCCTCGACGCCGCGCGCGGTGTAGATGGCGGCCTCGTTGGTGAACATCGAGCGGCCCAGCAG
>JAFADT010000032.1 GCA_023424585.1 Pseudomonadota bacterium | reverse complement strand
ACTTCCCCGTCCCGACGATGAGCCGCGAGGAGAACGTCACCCCCGCCAGCGTGAAAGGCTTGTCCGCGATGCCGCTCATGACCCGCTCCTCTCCAGTGCCTGCGCTCACCCGCCACCGACGAAGGTGACGATCTCCACCCGGTCCCCGTCCTGGAGCCGGTGCTCGGCGTGACGGGCGCGGCGCACCACCTCCGCGTTCACCTCCACCGCCACCCCCGGGCCGCTGCCCAGGTTCAGCAGCGCCAGCAGGGACGAAAGGGTGCTGCCCTCCGGCAGCGTCCGGGCTTCTCCGTTGACCCACACGTTCACGGCCTCACGGCTCCTTCCGGCCCCCTGCGGACGGGACCCGCCGGTGCCAGTACAGGGGCGGTTCTGCCCTGTCAACGCACAGCCGCCCCGCCGTAACAGCCCTGCTTCAGCGCGCCGGAACGGATTTTTCGCGCGCGGATGCGTTTTGTTCCGCCACCCCAGCAGGCAGGGGGGCAGGGCCTCCCTCTTGTGCGCGGCGCCCCTGCGCATGCCTCCGGGCGCTGACAAGCGCTGTGCAGGGGCGGGGGGAGCGACCAGTTTCTGCCCAACGCCGGGGAACAATTCCTCCGGCATCCAGAACACACTCACAGGGGGCGGTCACACATGCGGAAGCTCATGATTGCGGTCACGGCGGTGGCGGGGCTGACGATGGTCACCGGCTGCAAGAAGGATGACGTCCAGGCGCAGCGCGAGGATGTCGCCGAGGCCCGTCAGGAAGCCGCGCAGGAGACGGCGGAGGCGCGTCAGGACGAGAGCAAGGAGGTGGCCTCGGCGCAGCAGAACGCCAACGAGGACATCGCGGAGGCGCGCCAGGACGCCAACGAGGACATCGCGGAGGCGCGCCAGGACGCGAACGAGAAGATCGCCAGCGCCAACGAGGACGTGCGCGACGAGGAGCAGGACCTGGCCGAGGCCCAGGCCAACCGGAATGAGGAACTGGCCGAGGGCGGCTCTGGCATGGCCGGCACCACCAGCGCCGCGGCGGCCACCACCGTCAACGGCCGCGTGCTGTCCAAGTCCGGTGACACGCTGACGCTGGTGGACAGCACCAACAAGGAGCTGAAGCTCAAGACCAACGACAAGACCGCGATGATGGACAACGCCAGCCGCGCGGTGAAGCTGGACGACATCAAGGAGGGCGCGCAGGTGCGCGCCTCCTACGTGATGGACGGCAAGGACATGGTCGCCCGCGACGTCACCCTGGTGGCGCCGATGAAGAAGATGAACAAGTAATCCCCGCGCCTCCCGCGCCTGACGTCCCACGCGGACAGGGGAGATACTTGAAGGCGGCGGCTCCCACCCTCGCGGTGGGGGCCGTTTCCTTTTTTGTCGGGGAGCTGCCTGGTGGGGTCGGATGGGAATGTCTGACCCGGGTGGTAGGACGCGTGCGTGAGGAATTCCTCATGCCTTCCCGCGCCCGGGAAGCCCCTTCCTCGTCCTCAGGAGCGTCACCGCGATGGCCACCCATCCCCCCGCGTCTTCCGCATCCCGGCCCTTCATCCTCTTCACCACCGGGGCCACGTCCTATGAGCTGGTGCGCTACCTGGGGTCGCGCGCCGGAGGGGAGCTGCTGCTCGCCCGCAGGCACTACGCGCGCACGCCGGGCGGGCTGGTGTTGATCAAACGCCTGCGGGACGTGACGGATGACGTGGCGCGGGCGCGGCTGCGGGAAGAGGTGAAGCTGCTCATGCGGCTGTCCCACCCGGCCATCGCGCCGGTGTACCTGGTGCGGGTGCACGACGGCGCGCCCCACCTGGTGACGGAGTACGTGGACGGGCCGTGCCTGGAGACGCTGTCCAGCTTCGCGGCGCTGCGGCGGCGGCCCTTCTCGGAGGCGTTCGTCGCGTACGTGGGCGCGGAGGTGGCGGACGCGCTCCATCATGCCCACTCGCTGGAGGACGCGCGCGGCCTGCCCGTGGGCGTGGTCCACCGCGACATCAGCCCCCGCTCCCTGCGCGTGGACGTGCACGGGCGGGTGCGGCTGTCGGACTTCGCGCTCGCGTGGTCGCGGCTGCCCGGGCGCGTGGTGACGGAGCCGGGGCTCGTGCGCGGGGACGTGGCCTATGCCTCGCCGGAGGCGCTGGAGGGGCAGCCGCTGGATGGCCGCGCGGACCTGTTCTCCCTGGGCATGGTGCTGCTGGAGCTGCTCACCGGCCTGCACCTGCTGGACCTGGAGGACGTGGAGCGCGCCGCGCAGCAGGCCCAGCCCGTGCCCGGCACGCGCGGGCTGTGCGCGGAGACGCCCAGCTGGCTCCCCGCGCCGCTGATGGCCGCGCGCATGGCGTGCCTGACGCCTGCCCACGTGGAGCAGGCCACGCGGGGGCTGTCACCGGGCATGGGGGCCGTGCTCAAGCGGGCGCTCCAGCGCGACCGCGACCTGCGCTTCCAGACCGGCGCCCAGCTGCGGGACGCGCTCCGGGACCTGCTGAACGCGGAGGGCCGGCCCTATGGGCCTCCCGAAGCGCTGCGCGA
>JAFADT010000893.1 GCA_023424585.1 Pseudomonadota bacterium | reverse complement strand
CCGCGCTGGACTCGCCCACGCCGCCGGTGCCCAAGCCGCGCCCCGCGTCCTGAGTCAGCGCCCCATCGCTACGGCGCGAGCGACGCCGCGCCCGTGCCGCCCTTCGCCTCGGGAGGCCGCATCATGCCGGCCGCCACTCGCAGGCCCAGCCAGCGCGGCGTGAAGCGCGTCAGGGTGGCCTGCATCCAGTTGCGCCGCCCCGGCACCACCGACGACCGGCCCTGGTCCAGGGCCTTGAGGCCGCGAAGCACCACCTCCACCGCCGTCGCCATGGGGCCGACGGCGGCCTGCCGGGTCCCCACCACGTCGAAGAACGCCGTCCGCACGGGGCCCGGGCACAGCGCGAGCACCCGCACGCCGCGCTCGCGTGTCTCTTCCGACAGCGCCTCCGTGAAGGACAGCACGAACGCCTTGCTGGCCGCGTAGATGGCCATGTACGGCACCGGCTGGAAGCCCGCGATGGAGGCCACGTTGAGGATGCCGCCCACGCCCCGCGCGAGCATGTCCGGCAGGAGCAGGTGGCTGGTGTCCACCAACGACGTGACGTTGAGCATCACCTGCTCGTGCTGCCGCGCGAACGGCGCCGTATCGAAGGCACCGTGCGTGCCGAAGCCCGCGTTGTTGATGAGCAGGTCCACCCGCAGCCCCTGCTCCTGGCAGCGCGCGTGCAGCTCGCGGCCCGCGCCCTCGCGGCCCAGGTCCAGCGCGATGACGTCCACCTGGACGCTGTGCGCCTTCGTCAGCTCCGCCGCCAGCTCGCGCATCCGGCCCTCGGAGCGGGCCACCAGGATGAGGTCCATGCCACGCGCCGCCAGCTCGCGGGCGAACACCGCCCCCAGGCCCGAGGAGGCGCCCGTCACGAGCGCCCGGTGCCCCGCGTAGGGGAAGGCCCTGCCCCTGAGAGCGGGGGTCCCAGGGGAACGAACAAGAGAGGAAGACGAGGTCGTTTGCATGCGGCTAGAATGTGAGCGACCGCTCACGTTCTCAACTCGCGTGGTGCTCACATTCCCCGTGGAGGCCTCATGCCCCGCCGTCCCCCACCTTCCCGTCGCAGGACGCCCCGCCAGGAGCGCGCGCAGGCCACGGTCGACGCCCTCCTCACCGCGACGGCTCGCGTTCTGCTCAGGGACGGCTACGAGGCCGCGAGCACCAACCGCATCGCCCAGGAGGCGGGGGTGAGCGTGGGCTCGCTCTACCAATACTTCCCCGGCAAGGAGGGGCTGGTGACGGCGCTGATGGAGCAGCACCGCGCGCGGGGGCTGGCGGACTTCGAGGCGGGGCTGGTGCCGCTCGCCGGGCAGCCGCTTCCGGTGGCCCTGCGCGCGCTCATCCGGCAGGTGCTGGCCGTGAAGCGGGAGAACCCGCGCCTGCACCAGCTGCTGCACGAGCTGATGCCGCGGACGCGGCAGTGGGGGCTGTCGGATGCGTACTCGCAGCGGCTGCACCGCCTGGTGCGGGCGTTCCTCGCGCCCCGCTTCGAGGACCTGCGCCCCCGGAACCTGGACATGGCGGTCTTCATCCTCGTGAACGCGGTGGAGGCGCTGTGCCACACGGCGCTGACGGACCGGCCTGACTACGTGGAGGACGATGCGTTCGTGGATGAGCTCGCGGCGCTGGCGCTCGGCTACCTGCGTCCGGAGCCGGCCCTGGCCCGTCCCCGGCGCGCACCGCGCGAGCGGGCGCTCCGCGGGTGAGGAGTACAGCGCCCGCGAGGAGGGTCCGACGCGTGGCCTTGGAGGGGCATTCTCGCGCGTGGACACCCTCCTCGCGGGAGGAGACACCGTGCGTCAGGGCTGCGCGGGTGCGCGGCCCAGGGGAATCACCAGCGGCCCCGGCAGGTCCGGCCGCGCCACCACCTCCACCTGCAACCCGAAGGTGTCCGCGATGAGGCCGGGCGTCAGCACCCCGGACGGCGTGCCCGTCTCCACGCACAGGCCCCGGTCCAGCACCGTGACGCGGTCCGCGTACCGCGCGGCCAGGTTCAGGTCGTGCAACACCGCGAGCACCGCGCCGCCGTCCCGCGCGAAGGCGCGGGCGCGCTCCAGCACCAGGTGCTGGTGGGACAGGTCCAGGCTCGCCGTCGGCTCGTCCAGGAGCAGGTAGCGGTGGCCGTGCGCGGGCGGCGTCCACAGCTGGGCCAGCACGCGGGCCAGCTGCACGCGTTGCCGCTCGCCTCCAGAGAGCGTGGTGTACGAGCGCGAGGCCAGGTGCTGCGTGTCCGTGGCGTCCAGCGCCGCGCGGGCGATGTCCAGGTCGGACGCGTCGCCGCCTCGCCGCGCATGCGGGCTGCGGCCCAGGAGCGCCACCTCCAGCGCGGTGAAGCCGAAGCCCAGGGAGGACTCCTGCGGCAGCACGCCCAGCCGCTGCGCGCGCTCCACGTAGGGCCACTGGTGCAGCGCCCGGCCCTCCAGGTACACGTCCCCGGCCTTGCAGCGCAGCTCGCCCGACAGCGCCGCGAGCAGGGACGACTTGCCCGCGCCGTTGGGCCCCACCACGGCGAGCACCTCGCCGGGATGGACCTCCAGCGACAGCGGACCGGCCACGCGGCCACGCCCGCGCCAGACCTCGATGCCGCGCGCCTCCAGGCTCATGCCGCCCCCTTGCGCGAGAGCAGCGCGATGAAGGCGGGCACGCCCAGCAC
>JAFADT010000886.1 GCA_023424585.1 Pseudomonadota bacterium | reverse complement strand
CCAGCCCGAACCTGTGCCGCTGGTACAGCCCCCCGTTGAGGCCCCACACCGCGAGCAGCGCGGCGCAGGCGGCCAGCCAGCGCGCGGGATGGCCGCCCCGACGCGTGCGCGTGTGCAGCGCCCAGAGCGACAGGCCCATGAACAGCAGGCCCAGCCCTCCGCCGGGAGTGCCCCGGATGAGCTCCCCGACGCCCATGACCACGACCCCGGTCGCGAGCCCCCGCCCCACCGCGCGCCGCGCGCCGCGCGCCTCTCGGGGGTGGAGCAGCCAGAGCGCGCCTCCCGCGAAGGCCAGGCCTCCTCCGTCCCAGGGGAACGGACGACCCGGGGCCGAGGAGGGCGCCAGGGCCCAGCCGCCGACCAGGACCGCGCCCACCAGGAGCGCGCACGCGCCCGCCACGACGACGAGCCCCGCGAGCCGCCTGGCGAACCAGGGCCGCGCGGGCGGGGTGACGGGAGGCGGGTTCGTCATGAAGCCCCCGGCGTTGACGTGAGCCGGCCGGCTCGCCACCGGTGGTCCCGGGCCAGGCGTCCGCGCGGGCCCTCGGCGGAGGCCTGGGTCCCGGGTTGAAGGAAGGCCGCCAGCTCCAGACCGCGCGCGTCTTCCCAGCCATGAGGCAGGCGATGGACCGGAACCAGGACTCGCATGACGCCCCCGGAAGAAGCTGGGGTCCTGCATGGCCGTCGGCAATGCGCCCTGCCGTCGCGAGGCCGCCAGGGCACGGGCGTCGCGGCGCACGCCGCGCCGGAAGGGGCCTGCCTCGCTTGCGCGGTGACTAGCTTGGAGAGGTGACTGCAAGGAGCGGCCATGACCATCGCCTGCGCAACCAACTTCTCGGAGGGCGCCCGGCGCGCCTGTGACACGGCGGCGCTGCTCGCGCGGCGGATGAACGTCCCGCTGTGCCTGGTGAACGTCCTGACCGGGAACCTGGTCCGGACCTTCGGCGACGCCATCTGCGAGACGGCCCAGTCCACGCTGCGCGACGAATGCGACCGGCTGCGGGCCACCGGCCTCCAGGTCGACGCCGTGCTCCTCACGGGCGAGCCCGAAGAGGAGCTTCGGAAGCTGGTGGCGAAGCGGGGCTTCCAGTGGGTGGTGGCCGGCGCGCCGCGCGAGGACACGCCCTTCCGGGGACTGGGGGGCACGGTGGACCGGATGGCGCAGCTGCTGGAGGTGCCCTTCCTGGTGGTCCGCGAGGGCTCGGGCCTGGAGGCCTGGGCGCGCGGCGAGCGCCCCCTGCGGCTCATGCTGGGCGTGGACCGCTCCAGGCCCTTCGAGGTCGCCCGGGAGTGGGTGAGGTCGCTCGCGAAGGTCGGCCCCCTGGAGGTCGTGGGCGGCCGCGTCGTCTGGGTGGGCAGCGAGGCGGAGCGGCTGGGGTTGGCGCATCCGCACAGCTACAAGGACATGTCCCCGGAGCTGCGCGAGGCGCTGGAGCGCGAGTCCGACGCGCTGCTGGAGCCCCTGCGCGCCGCGGGGCTGCCGGTGCGGTCGCGGCTGGAGCCGGGGCTGGGGCGCATCGCGGACCACCTCATCGCCCTGGCCACGGACGAGCAGGTGGACCTGCTGGTGGTGGGCACGCACCAGCGCCGGGCGCTCGCGAAGCTGTGGAGCGTGTCCCAGTCCGCCCGGCGCCTGGCCCCCATGTCGGTGGTGAGCGTGCCCGTGCGCGCGGCGGAGCAGGGGCTGGAGCAGGAGCCTCCGCGGGTGCGCACGGTGCTCGCGACCACGGACTTCGGCGAGGCCGGCGACCGGGCCATCGCCTACGCCTTCGCCATCACCCCGCCGGGCGGCACGGTGCACCTGCTGCATGTGGAGCCGGCGACGGCGCCCCCGGAGGCGGTCGAGGCGGCGAGGCAGCAGCTGGAGCTGCGCGTGCCGGCCCCCGAGCGCGACGGCGCCCACAAGGTGGAGCTGTCGGTGCTGAAGGGCGACGACGTGGCGGCGGTCATCACCCAGGCGGCCGAGCGCCATTGCGCGGACCTGGTCTGCCTGGGCACCCACGGCCGCACGGGGGTGAGCCGGATGGTGTTGGGTTCGGTGGCGCAGCAGGTGATGGCCCGCAGTGACCGGCCCGCGGTGACGGTGCGCATGCCGCGCGCCTGAAGACAGAGGAGACAAGCCATGAAGGCGACCGTGTTCCGAGGCACCGGGAAGCTGGGGGTGGAGGACGTGGAGCGGCCCAAGGCGGGCGTGGGCGAGGCCATCATCCGGGTGACGCTCACCACCATCTGCGGCACCGACGTGCACATCCTGCGCGGCGAGTACCCGGTGAAGCCGGGCCTCACCGTGGGCCACGAGATGGTGGGCGTCATCGACGAGCTGGGGCCGGGCGTGACGGGCTACCAGGTGGGGCAGCGCGTGCTGGTGGGCGCCATCACGCCGTGTGGTCAGTGCCGGGGCTGCCTCTCCGGTCACGCGGCGCAGTGTGGCCACGGCGAGGGCATCCAGGCGGCGGGAGGCTGGCGCCTGGGCAACACGATGGAGGGCGTGCAGGCGGAGTACGTGCGCGTGCCGTTCGCGCAGGCGAACCTGGCGCCCATCCCGGACGAGCTGAAGGACGAGCAGGTGCTGCTGCTGGCGGACATCGCGTCCACGGGCTTCAGCGGCGCGGAGGCCGGCGGCGTGAAGATTGGAGACGCGGTGGTGGTGTTCGCGCAGGGGCCCATTGGCCTGTGCGCCACCGTGGGGGCGCGGCTCATGGGCGCGTCGCTCGTCATCGGAGTGGACGGGGACGAGACGCGCCTGGCCATGGCGCGCAAGCTGGGCGCGGACGTGGTGCTCGACTTCCGCAACCAGGACGTGGTGGCGGAGGTGAAGAGGCTCACCGGCGGCGGCGTGGACGTGGCCATCGAGGCGCTGGGCACGCAGCAGACCTTCGAGAGCGCGCTGCGCACGCTGAACCCGGGCGGCACGCTGTCCAGCCTGGGCGTGTACTCCGGGAAGCTGCAACTGCCCTACGACGCGTTCGCGGCGGGGCTGGGGGATCACCGCATCGTCACCACGCTCTGCCCGGGCGGCAAGGAGCGCATGCGGCGCCTGATGGAGGTGGTGCGCGCGAAGCGCGTGGACCTCACGCCCATGTTCACGCACCGCTTCCAGCTCAAGGATATCCGTGAGGCTTACGAGCTGTTCAGCCAGAGGAAGGACGGCGTGCTCAAGGTCGCCATCAGGCCTTGAGCACGCCGGTGGGGTCGAGCACTCCCCCACGACGACACCTCGGCCCCGCGCTGTGGGGTCCTGGGAGAGCGCGGGTTCATCGCGACGCACGGCTCGGCCAGGGCAAGTGGCAACGACCAGCGCGACGACCTCCACGTGCCTGCGAGCCACCTCAGCCCCCATCCATGACGACGACAGTGAAGGAGCGGCGCAGAGCAAGCAGCTCGTCGCCATGCGCGGCACTTCGCACGCCAACAACAAAGACATACACACTGCTCCGCAAGTCATTTCTCGTACTTTGCCTCCGAGCCGGTTCCTGAGACTTGACCTCAAGCATCTCCCTTGATTGAAGGGAGGTGACCATGATGCGTCTCCGGGCTTGCATCTCGCTTCTGCTCTTTCTCTCGGCCTGCGCTACGTCGGCGCCGAACCGAAATGAGCCCACGGTGCGGGCCCCACGGCTCGCCAACCTCCAGCGAGCAGCAAAGCTGCCGTGGACTGACGAAGGGCAGTGCGTCGTCCGTGAGGCTTCCCATCCCTGGCCCGTGCTGGTCGAAAAGTGCTATCGGACCCTCGACCATGATCGAATCGAGTTCTACGACACCGCAGGAAGATGCTCGATCGCTTCAGCAGATGCCGCAGCCGTGGGACTCGGGGTCTGCGTGCTGGCAGCTCCTGAGATCGCCGTGGGAGCCGTGATCGTGCTCGGCGTGGTGGTGGTCGGTGTCGCCATCAAAGAAGCGCTGGATGCCTATGAACTCCGCCACGCCTACCCCGAGGAAGCAGGGACCTCACGAGGAACGAAGGTGGCGTCTCGGGACGCTGAAGCCCAACGCAAGCCCAACCTCAAGCCCGAGCCAGCGGGGCAAGACTGGCAGCCCCCAGTGCCTCCTGTGCCTGTAGACCGGGCGGGTCGCGCCAGTTGCAAGCCTGTTCCAGTGCCTCACGCAGGCGGGGATGATCCGCACAATGAGTGCGCCGACAGGTTTCCGCCGAACCGATACCCCGGTAAAGACGTGCTCGTTGGCGGCATGCGCTTCGATGCGCTGCAAGTCGGCATGCGCGTGCTGTGGGAGATCAAGACCGACCAGTTTGACACGTACAATGCCTTTCTCCGAGGACAGGCCGTCAAGGGGCAGGTGGCCAAGCTCCGGGAGGAGCGGAACATCGCGCTGTCATGAGGATATCGCTTCGTCGTTGGGGTGAGCACCGAGGCGCACAGAGAGGCACTGGAGCGTGAGATGCCTGAGCTGGAGATCGTCGTCACGGGGTGCAGGCGATGACCACGCAAAGCACCCTTGGCATCATTGTCTACGCGCCGGCGCTGCTTGCTCGGGATGGTCGCGCGCTCGCTGTCGTCCACGGGATGGAGCGGGCCTTCCCCGGCTTGCGCCTCAAGTGGAAGGTTTCCGAAGAGGGGCGCCCCATTGCCTTACCGCAGCGAGACACATGGCTCTCCGAAGAGGCCAGGGACGGAGGCTTCCCTCTCGTGTGCAACGGCGACGAGAGCTTCCCTGCGATGATTTATGGGTTGCAAACCCCGGCACGCCAGGCGCCGGGCGGGCAGCCGTTGCTTGATGTCCATGCAGAGCTGCCACTGAACGAGGTCGTCGTCGCGGCGGCAGCGGATGTGCTTGGAGGGGTAGCCGAGGGGGCCCACGCTTTTTGGGGCCATGCGACGCCGTCTGGCGCGGGTGTCGAGATCGCACGGCAAACACGCGATCCGATCCACAAGCCAGGGATTCCGCCCCGGGGGCTGCCAGCCCTCAAGCTGCCTGAGCAGCTCCGTGCGCCTGAGCTCCCGCACCGCCTCGGATGGCTGAACTACTGGTCGGCCGCTGCCGCGAAGGCCATCGGGTTCCCGGACCCGACCCGGGATGCTGAACTGCTCTCACGTGCACGGCGCACGTCGACGGGCGGGTGGGTCGTGCGACTCACGGACGCACCGCTCGACCTGGACAACCCCGCCCACCTGGACATGCTCCGATGGGCCTATGAGCGCTTCCCCGAGATCGGCGGACGTGCAGCGCCTTGAGCAGCACCCGGTCCCGCAGCACCGACAGCGCGTTGAGCTCGGTGTACACGACGACATTGGCGATGTTGCGGTGTCTGGAACAGCACGTCCAGCATCCGGTCGCCAGCCTCTCGCCGGTCATCCACCAGAAGCGACTCTGGCGGAAGCCCGGTGGCGGGGGGGCGGGCCCCGCCGAGGGAAAAAGCCCCCCCCGG
>JAFADT010000881.1 GCA_023424585.1 Pseudomonadota bacterium | reverse complement strand
CCTTACGAGGGGGCACTGCGTGAAGACCTGGGACGGGCTCGCGCCCGACACAGGCCGGGAAGCCAAGGTTAGGAAGTCAGACGGCTTTGGGGAAGTCCTGGAGACCTCGGCTGATGGAGCATGGACGGAATTGCACTCCGGGCCGGGCCCGAAGTCCATCCCCTCTCAGTCGCAGCCGCCAGAAACCCCTCGCTCCTCACGTAATGGGGACACCCGGCCCGCGCAGAACGTTCCCAGGGTCCCCGCCGCTGTCGCTTATCGGGCGTCCGGGTGGCGCTTCTTCCACTCCACCCGCATGCAGCGGTCCTGCACCGACGCGGAGACGGGCTCGCCCGGGATGCTCCCCTGCTCGCCGTGCGTGGGCACCGGCAGCACGGTGAAGCCGTGGTCCTTCAGGAACCTCGGGATGGCGTGCGCGGGCTTGTCCGCCTGGGCCTCCGGACGGATACCCAGCACGGCGACGCGCCGGGTGCGCGCGAGCAGCTCGCCAATGCCTTCCGCGTCGTCGATGAGGTTCTGGCGCCAGTCGTCCATGGGGTTTCCCGCGCTCCTTTCCGCCGAGGAGGCCGCGGCCCGCCTGGGGACGCTCAGCGGGGCGCGGCCTGGACCTGGATGGTACGGCAGGCCTCGGTGGCCAGGCGGACTTCCTCGCTGGTGGCGCCGGGCATGCTGGCGCAGAGGAACAGGTCGTCCGCCACGCGCCGGGCGCCGAAGAACGCGGGCGCCTCCGGGCCCAGCCCTCCGTCCGCCAGGGACGGGGCCATGGTCACGCGCAGCAGGGCGAAGGACGGGGTGTCCTCCTCCTGATCCAGGGACAGCGTGAAGTGCTTCATCTGCTGACGGACGGTGTCCGCCAGCCGCTCCGAGGAGGGCATCTGCTCCCCCTGCCCCGGCTTCAGGTCCACGCGCAGCACCGGGCGGCCGGGAGGGCCCGCCTGGAAGCTGCCGTCGGTGGCCACCTGCGCGGACCAGCCCGGCGGCAGCGGCACCTTCACGCCCGAGCGCAGCCCCGCGTCCTCCGTCAGACTCCCGACGGACGGCGTCTCCTCCTGGCAGCCCTTGCAGCCACCTCCCAGGAGCACGCCGAGCGAGACGACCCCGAGGCCCACGAGCCCCGAGGCCCTCCGCGCGCTGGACGCGAGGACGCGCACCGTTACTTCTTCTCTCCGGGAGGAGGCGGGTTGCCGCCCTTGCCCAGGTTCTCCATCTTGAGGGAGCCCTCGAAGATGACGCCGCGGTCCATGGAGAGCGACGGCGTCTCCAGGTTGCCCTTCACGCGGCCCGGCTGCTTCAGCTCGATGAGCTGCGTGGCGCGCACGTTGCCTTCCACGGTGCCGTTGATGATGACGGTGCCGGCCTGGATCTCCGCCTGCACGCGGGCGCCGTCACCGATGACGAGCACGTCCTTGGTGACAATCTGCCCGTTGAACTTGCCGTCGATTCGAACCTGACCTTCGAAGGTGAGCTTCCCCTCGAACTCGCTTCCCTTGCCCAGAAGCGTGTGAACCTCACCCGGACGCGTCGACACGAAATCCTCCTCCCGTTTGAACAGGGGCTTGCTGGGTGCTTCGTCTTTCTTCCCGCCAAGGAGCGCCACGCCCTACTCCTTCCTCAGAAGCTTCAACAGCCTGTCGAGGTCATCGTAGGAGAAGAAGTCGACTTCGAGGGTGCCTTTTCCCGGGCTTTTCTCCGTTAGACGAACCTTGGTGCCCAGCCGGCGCTGCAACTCCTCGGTGAGCGACTTCACCTGGGGGCTCACCTTGGGCGCCGGCTTCCCAGAGTCCTTGCCGCCCTTCGCGGACCGGCCCTGCTGCACCAGCCGCTCCGTGTCGCGCACGGACAGCTTCTTCTCCGTCACCTGCTTCGCCAGGTTCTGGAGCTCCGGCAGCCGGGGCACGCCGAGCAGCGCGCGCGCGTGGCCCATGGACAGCGACCCGTCCGCCACCATGGCCTTCACGTCCGGGGGCAGGGCCAGCAGGCGCAGCGCGTTCGCGACGGTGGAGCGCTCCTTGCCGACCTTCTGGGCCACCTGCTCCTGCGTGAGCTTGAACTCGTCCACCAGGCGCCGGTAGCCGTCCGCCTCTTCGATGGGGTTGAGGTCCGCGCGCTGGAGGTTCTCCACCAGGGCCAGCTCGAAGGACTCGGCCTCCGTGACCTCGCGCACGATGGCGGGGATCTCCTTCAGGCCCGCGGCCTGGGACGCGCGCCAGCGGCGCTCGCCCGCGATGATGAGGTAGCCGTCGCCGCCCTTGTTCGGGTTCTTGCGGACGAGGATGGGCTGGAGCAGGCCCTGCGCCTTGATGGACTCGGTGAGCTCGTGGAGCCTGGTCTCGTCGAAGTGGCGGCGGGGCTGGAGCGGGTCGCGGTGGATGGACTCGATGGCCAGCTTGAGCACGCCGGGCTTCGGCGGCGGGGCGGCGGGGGCCGGCGCGGCCTGGGGGATGAGGGCGGAGAGGCCCCGGCCGAGGGCGCGCTTCTGGGTGTCTGCGTTCTTCTGCACGGCGGTTGGGAACTCCCCGCGCCGGCGTGGGGCCGGCGCGCATGGGCCTATCGGCGCTTCACGGCGAACCGGGCACCCGGTCCCGCCATTCACAGCTCTCTATTAAGGAGGCGGCCGGTCAGGCGACCCGGCGCTTGGACGGCTTGGGGGAGTCCCGGCGCATCAGCTCGCGGCCCAGGGCCAGGTAGCTCTCGCAGCCCTTGGACTTGATGTCGTAGAGGATGATGGGCTTGCCGAAGGACGGGCACTCGGACAGGCGCACGTTGCGCGGCACGACGGCCTGGAAGACCTGGTCCTTGAAGTAGCCGCGCACCTCGTCCACGACCTGGTGGGCGATGTTGGCGCGCGCGTCGAACATGGTGAGCAGGATGCCCTCCATCTTCAGCGAGGGGTTGAGCCCCTGCTTGACCAGGTCGATGGTGTGCGTGAGCTGGGACAGGCCCTCGAGCGCGTAGTACTCGCACTGGAGCGGGATGAGGACGGAGTCCGCGGACACGAGCGCGTTGAGCGTGAGCAGGCCGAGCGAGGGCGGACAGTCGATGATGATGTAGTCGTACTTGTCCTTGAGCGGCAGCAGGGCTTCGCGCAGGCGGAACTCGCGGCGCTCCTGGTTGACGAGCTCGACCTCCGCGCCGGTGAGGTCGGGCGTGGCGGGGATGACCTGGAGGAAGCGCAGCTCGGTGGGGTGGACCAGCTCGGAGGCGGGGCGGCCGCCGAGGAGCGCGTCGTAGACGGTGCCGGTGAGGTTCTCGCGCTTGAGGCCCAGGCCGCTGCCGGCGTTGCCCTGGGGGTCCATGTCCACCAGCAGGGTGCGGCGCTCCGCGGAGGCGAGGCTCGCGGCGAGGTTGATGGCGGTGGTGGTCTTGCCCACGCCGCCCTTCTGGTTGGAGATGCAGATGATACGACCCACGTGGCCCATCCTCTCTCGCCCCGGCTGACGCCAGGGCCCCGCCCGCGGTTCGCGCGGACGTGCGCGCGAATCGGGGCCTGATCAGGCAGCTAGCACGGGGGTCGAGGACGGATCAATTTCCCATCCAAGCCGGCCCCGGGGCCGTGCCCGGCCCCTCGCTCGGGGGCCCGTGGGTGGGGGTGTGAGGGCTGGGAATTCGCGCGGTTGGGGGTGGCCGCGCGTGCCTGCCTGGCTGCTTGCCGGCGCTGATTCCGTGCGGGGCGGAAGGGTGTTGGGTTTTTCCGGGGGGCGCGCGCGGTGGATTTCGCGCAGCGGGTCCGAGCGGTTCGCGGGTCCGCGTTTCACGTGGAACAGGTGGGCCGCGCGGGGTCGTGAGGCGCGTGGGTGTCGCGCAGGCCGGGGCCGGCGAGGGCTCGGCTTTTTGTCCGGGCTCGTGAGGCGAGGTGACGGAGCTGAAGCTGGTTCGGTGACTTCGGGGCGTGGGTTCTGGATTCGCGGTGGCGAGGAAGCAGCGCGCGCGGTTCGGCGCCTCCTCGTTGGATGGGCGAGCCCGTCGTTGGCCTCCAGCGGGTCCGCGCGTTCGAGCGGTTCGCGGATGGTGCCGCATGGGGTGCGCAGGTCGCCGCGGGCGGCATGGCTGCCATCGTCGGGCTGGCATCCGTGTGCTCCCGGGCTCCGGTGACCGGGTTCGCGGGTGGCCCCAACTGGCGCGGACCGCGGGCTTCCACCAGGGACCGGCATCGAAGCGACGGGCACCCGTTGCGCGGCGGAGGCTCCTGTTCCCGAAGCCGCGCGGTGGAGGTGGAACACGATGCACGCTGAGGGCCTCGTCATCGCGGGCAACGGAGCATCGGGTTCTCGGCTGAGCCCCGGGCCGTGACGAGGCCATGGGATGCGTGAGCCCCAGCCATGACCGGCCGGGCGTTCCACGTGGAACCCGGGCGATGCCGTGGCGGGCTTCGCGCCAGTGCTCTTCGCGAACCACGTCGGCGGGTGCTGCCTCATGGCGAGCGCCTCCACCGGGATGAGCACCGCGATGCGAACGCGGCCCCTTCACGTGAACGGCGTCGCGCGGATGCGAGCACCTCGCCGCGAAGGTCCGACCAGCGCTTCGCGCGCCCTGCCCAACGCGGTCTGCGCATCGGAAGTGGGGCGCCTCATCTGAAGGGCGCTCGCGGATCCCCGGACACCGCGCCGCGAAGGTCCGACCACGCTTCACGCAGCCCCTACCCAACGCGGTCAGCGCATCGAAGACGAGCCACTCCATTTGGCGGTGCCCGCAGATGAACGAGCACCTTGCCGCGAAGGTCTGGCCACGCTTCACGCGGCCCCTACCCGACGCCGGCGGCGCATCGAAGACAAGCCACTTGAAGGGCGCTCACACCTGCACGAACGCGCGTTGGGAAAGACCGACCGACGCAGCTCGCGGACCCCACTCAGCGCAGGCAGCGCATCGGCGGTGAGCGGCTCCGCCTGAACAGCGTCTCGCGCATGCGAGCACCACCACGCCGAGGAACGGCGGCGCGTTTCGGAGCCCGGTCATCCGAGGACGGTCGGGCCCAGCCATGCAGGCCGTTCCACGTGGAACACGCACGTGCTTCCGCGAACCCATTCAGCCAACGACCTGCGTGGACTCCGGCACCGCGAGGCAGGTGGTCCAGCGAGGCGCTCCACATGGAGCGCGCTCATGCTTTCGCGAACACGCTCCACCCTGGACGACTCGCGCACTCATGCGCCATGCGAAAGGGCTCCGTCAGGTCGTTCCACGTGGAACACGTTCACGCCATCAGGGGGCGTGCGTTGAGGCACGGTCCATCAACTGGCGCGAACCACGGCGCCCCAGCCGATGGCTCCCTCACAGGCCCACGCCGACCCGCGAACACGCTTCTTCATCCAGTCGTTCCACGTGGAACACGCTCACGCATCCACGAACACGATCCGCTGGACGAACGGTCCCGCGCACCATGCGAATCACGGTGCCGCAAGGCTGTTTGATTCACCGGCGCGTTCCACGTGGAACACGGCCATGCCTCCACGCGCCATTTCAGCGAAGCCCCAGGGCTGCGCATCGCGTTCCTGCCCGCTGCGACAAGTCCTCCACCTCAGGACGTTCCACGTGGAACACCCGCGTGCTTCCTCGATCCAACTCAAGTCAGCGCATCGCGCGGTTCGCGAGCCCTGGGGCTTGAAGACGGTGGATCCACGAGACCGTTCCACGTGGAACACGCCTTCTCATCCCCGAGCGCGTTGAACCTCGGAGCGATCCCGCACGGCTCACGAACCACGGTGCCGCGAGGCGGTGGATCCACGCCGGACGTTCCACGTGGAACACGCCTTCGCGGCCATATGCTCCACCGTCAACAGCGCGCCCCTGCACGATGACGACGTGACCCCACCCATGCGCCTCATCCACGTGAGGGCGTTCCACGTGGAACATGCCTTCGCATCCATGAGCCCATGACGTGTCGTGCCCACGCGCAGGGAGGACCTGCTTCAAGCCAGCCGTTCCACGTGGAACACGGTTGGGCTTTCGCGACCGCGCTCAACCCCCAGCAGGGCCCCTCCGGGTTCGCGAACCAAGGTGCATCGAAGCGCTGGGATCCAGCGGCGTGTTCCACGTGGAACACGCGT
>JAFADT010000862.1 GCA_023424585.1 Pseudomonadota bacterium | reverse complement strand
GGGCCTGGAGGCGGAGAGCCTGGGCGTGCCGGACGTGGAGGCGCTGCTGGCGGAGCTGCGCGTGGCCCGGGCGGGGGCGTGGCGCTACACGGCCTCCACCGCCGTCGCGGAGGCCGTGGCCCGCTGGTGGCGCACGGCCCGGTGGCTGGTGCTGCCGCTCATCAACCTGCCCCTGCTCGCGCTCCTGGGGCACGTGGGCTACCGCGTGGTGCGCGGCTACGTCGAAGGCCCCCTGTTGCCGCTGGAGTACTTCCTCAACGCGGGGGCCTTCTTCGGGCTGCTCGCGGGCGCCGGGGCGCTGCTCGCGTCAGCGAGCCTCGTCGGAGCCGCTCGCCATGCGGGGCGTGCGGGCCGGGCTCGCTTTGTCGAGGCCCTCGCCGCCCTGGGCGGGAGGCTGGGAGAGGCCGTCGATGATGGCCTTGGCGCCGGGCGGCAGGCCGCGCGTCGCATCCTGGAGCGGATTCGCGCTGTCGGGTGACATGGACATCACGGCCTGGCCCGGCACGTGGACGCCGCCGTTGGAGGCCATCATCGGCTGCGCGGAGTCCTTGCACAGCGGCGCCGACACCAGCGTGTCGCGCACCGGGTCCCCGTAGCCCACGATGCGCGCGGGCACGGAGGGGTTGTTCCAGCCGGAGCCCTGCTCCCTGGCGACCTTGAAGTGCAGGTGCGCGCCGCACGCCCAGCCCGTCGCGCCGGAGAAGCCGATGAGCTGGCCCTCCTTCACGCGCTCACCGGCCTTCACCACCACGGCGCTGAAGTGCAGGTACTGCGTCTCCAGCCCGTCGCCGTGGGAGATGACGACGTAGTTGGCCAGCGGCGCGAACTGCTCGCCGCAGCCACCCTGCTTGCTGTCGCCGCGCGCCATGCGCACGACGCCATCATGCGCCGCCACGATGGGCGTGCCCTCCGGCATCCGGAAGTCCCACGCGAACGTGTCGTTGTGCTGATGACTCCCGGTCTCGTGGCCCTGGCTCACCGTATAGATGCGGCCACACGCGAAGGGCACGCCCACCTCGGGCATGTTCGCGGCCGCCGCGGCGGAGGGAGGGAGGGCAGGAGCCGAAGCGAGGAGGGAGCCGACGAGCAGAGCGGAGAGGTTCATATCGGGGCGGGCGGTCAACCAGCGCAAGGCCTTGCGCTATTTCCCAGCCATTTTCGCCGGGTCCTGAACGGATCACTAGCAGCCGAGCCACGCCCCGCCCTGTCTCAAGGGGGCGACGCTTGACCACACTCCAGAGGGAGGACCACTCGAAAGCGAGGGAGCGCCTGGCTCCCTGTCTGTCCGGTTGGCAGGCGTCGTTCCCCTCAACCCCATCCGCTCCAATCCCTGTCAGCTGGACGGGCGCAAAGGCATACGCCCGGACGCCCGGATACCCCACGGGCAGGCCTGGAACGGCCCCGCCCGCGGGCGCGGTCGTCAGCCGCCGGACACCGCGGGACCCACCCCAAGAAAGTGACTGGTCACTTTTTAAGTTGCGGATTATCGTTCCGGCATGTCCCCGAAGTCCGTCCCCCGGAAGGCCGCGGTCCCGGCGCGCCGCACGCAGGCGGAGCGCCGCGAGTCGACGCGCCGCAAGCTGCTGGACGCCACCATCGAGGCGCTGGTGGAGCAGGGCTACGCGCGGCTGACGACGGTGGAGGTGGCGAAGCGGGCGGGGGTGTCGCAGGGGGCGCTCTTCACGCACTTCGACACGAAGGAGGAGCTGCTGGCGGTGGCGGTGGAGCACCTCTTCCCGCGCCTCATCCAGGACTTCCTCGCGGGCGTGGGCGCGCGCCCCTCCGGGAAGGACCGGGTGGGCGCGGCGGTGGACATGCTGTGGGCCGCCTACCAGCGGCCGGAATTGCAGGCCGCCGTCGAGCTCTACGTCGCGGCGCGCACCAGCCCTGAGTTGCAGAAGGCGCTGGCGGTGGTGGACGGGCCGCACCGCCAGAACCTGCACCGGGTGGCGCGCGAGCTGTTCCCGGACGTGGCCGCCACGCACCCGGACTTCGACGACGTGGTGGAGCTGGCGCTGGACGCGGTGCAGGGCGCGGCGGTGGGCGGGGCCGCCCGGCCTTCGGATCCCGCGCACCGCCGCATGCTGGACACGCTGGCGCGCCTCATGCGCGTCGCGTTCGCCCCCAGGGATTGATTCGCAGGAGGTCAGCAGCCATGGACATGACGCACATCCCCGACCTCATCACCCCGGCCATCCCGGTGTTCGTCATCACCGTCATCGCCGAGGCCCTGTGGGTGAGGAGGCTGCGCCAGGAGCGCGGCGAGCGCCTCAAGGGCCACACCTGGAGGGACACGCTGGCCAGCCTGTCCATGGGCCTGGGCAACGTGGCGGTGGGCGTCTTCTGGAAGGGCGTGGCGTTCGCGGGCTACGCGGCGCTCTACCACCTGACGCCGCTGCGCATGGGCCACGGGCTGGTGGCGTGGGTGCTGCTCTTCTTCCTGGAGGACCTCTGCTACTACGCCTTCCACCGCGTCCACCACGAGAGCCGCCTCTTCTGGGCGTCGCACGTGGTGCACCACTCCAGCCAGCACTACAACCTGTCCACGGCGCTGCGGCAGACGTGGACGCCGATGACGGGCTGGGTGTTCTGGGCGCCGCTGGCGCTGCTGGGCTTCTCCCCGGAGATGATCGTCACGCAGCAGGCGGTGAGCCTGCTGTACCAGTACTGGATCCACACGGAGGCCATTGGCCGGCTGCCGCGCCCGGTGGAGTGGCTGTTCAACACGCCCTCGCACCACCGCGCGCACCACGCGTCCAACGCGGCCTACATCGACGTGAACTACGCGGGCATCCTCATCATCTGGGACCGGCTCTTCGGCACGTTCGTCCCGGAGACCGAGCGCCCCATCTACGGGCTGACGAAGAACCTCACCACGTACAACCCGGTGCGCATCGCGTTCCACGAGTTCGCCGCCATCGCGAGGGACGCGGCCCGCCCGGGGCCCCTGAGCCAGCGGCTGGGCTACATCTTCCGCAACCCGGCGTGGAAGCCCCGGGAGGCGCCGCCGCCCGCGGGGCCTCCGTCCGCGGAGGCCGTGCACCCGGCGCCGTAGGGCCCGCGCCCTTCCGGGTGGCGGACAACGTGAGGGGGGAACCGACGTCCAGGCAACGCGGCGCGCGACATCGTTGCGTCCCCGCCGTGCGGGCCTTGCTACGGTGCGCCGCGACGGTTCTGGCGGGCGCCGCGCATGAGGTCGGCGCCCCTTGCAAGGGAGTCGGGTCATGACGGAGCGCGAGTTGTGGGAGCGGTACCAGCGGCACCTGTGCGTCGTCCCCTCCGTGGGGCTCACGCTGGACATCTCCCGCATGGGCTTCGGCGCGGACTTCCTGGACGGGATGCGCTCGCGCATGGACGCGGCCTTCCAGGCCATGGACGCGCTGGAGCGGGGCGCCATCGCCAATCCGGATGAGCAGCGCCGCGTGGGCCACTACTGGCTGCGCGCCCCGGAGCTGGCGCCGGACGCGGAGCTGAAGACGGCCATCACGGACATGCAGGCCCAGGTGGCCGCGTTCGCCAGGGACGTGCACGCGGGCAAGGTGAAGCCCGCGAAGGCGGCGCGGTTCACGCAGGTGTTGATCGTCGGCATCGGCGGCTCCGCGCTGGGCCCGCAGCTGGTGGCGGACGCGCTGGGCAGCGGCCGGGACGCCATGCAGGTGCACTTCCTGGACAACACCGACCCGGACGGGATGGACCGCGTGCTCAACGGCCTGGGCGAGCGGCTGGCGGAGACGCTCACCGTGGTCATCAGCAAGTCCGGCGGTACCAAGGAGACGCGCAACGGCATGCTGGAGGCCGAGGCCGCCTACAAGCAGCGCGGCCTGGACTTCGGCGCGCACGCGGTGGCGGTGACCGGCGACGGCAGCGAGCTGGAGCGCTACGCCAGGAGCCATCAGTGGCTGCGCACCTTCCCCATGTGGGACTGGGTTGGCGGGCGCACGTCGGTGATGTCCGCGGTGGGGCTCCTGCCGGCCCGGTTGCAGGGGCTGGACGTGGACGGCTTCCTCGCGGGCGCGAAGGACATGGACGCGGCGACGCGCGGGCATGACGTGGCGGCGAACCCGGCGGCGCTGCTCGCGCTGATGTGGTTCCACGCGGGCGGCGGCAAGGGCCAGAAGGACATGGTCATCCTGCCGTACAAGGACCGGCTGATGCTGATGTCCAGGTACCTCCAGCAACTGGTGATGGAGTCCCTGGGCAAGGAGCTGTCGCTGGACGGACAGGTCGTGAACCAGGGCATCGCCGTCTACGGCAACAAGGGCTCCACGGATCAGCACGCCTACGTGCAGCAGCTGCGCGAGGGCGTGAACAACTTCTTCGTCACCTTCGTGGAGGTGCTGAAGGACCGGGACGGGAAGTCCCTGGCGGTGGAGGGTGAGAACACCAGCGGCGACTACCTGCTGGGGTTCCTGCTGGGCACGCGCCGGGCGCTGTTCGAGAAGGGCCGCGAGTCGATGACGCTCACCGTGCCGGACGTGAGCGCGCGCACGCTGGGGGCGCTGATTGCCCTGTATGAGCGCGCGGTGGGCCTCTACGCGAGCCTCGTGAACATCAACGCCTATCACCAGCCGGGCGTGGAGGCGGGCAAGAAGGCCGCGGGGCGCGTGCTGGAGCTGCAGGGCAAGCTGCTGGCGAAGCTGAAGGCGGCGAAGGCGGAGGCGCGCTCGGCGGAGCAGCTGGCGCAGGACCTCGGCGCGGCGGATGAGGTGGAGACGGTGTTCAAGCTGCTGGAGCACCTGTCCGCGAACGGCGACCACGGCGTGAAGCGCTCGGGCGGCGCGCGGCCGGCGGAGGCCCGCTTCCAGGCCGGCTGACGAAGCACGGCCCCACGG
>JAFADT010000822.1 GCA_023424585.1 Pseudomonadota bacterium | reverse complement strand
GAGTCGGCCGTGAAGGGGCTCGGCGGGTCGTCCGCCCTCCGAGCCCCCGTTGACGTCGTGCGGCGAGCGTACCGCGTGCCCACCCTCCTGAAGTTCCCGGGGTGCCTCGGGGGAGGGGGCGCGGCATGAATCTGAAGCGACTGGGCATCTACCTGAACGACCACCTGCTGGGCTCCACCGTGGGCCTGGAGCTCGCGAAGCGGACGGAGCGCGAGAACCGCAGCAACCCGGTGGGCCGGTTCCTGGCCACGTTGATCCCCCTCCTGGAGCAGGACCGCGCCACGCTGCTCACGGTGATGGACGCCCTGGAGGTCCGGGTGGATCCGCTCAAGGTGGGCGGCGCGTGGCTGACGGAGAAGCTGTCGCGGCTGAAGCTCAACGGCTCCTGGCTGCGCTACTCCCCGCTGAGCCGGCTGGTGGAGCTGGAGGGCCTGTGCGTGGGCTCCCATGGACGCGTGTCCCTGTGGAGGAGCCTGGCGCGGCTGTCCGCGAAGGAGCCGCGCCTGGCGCGCTTCGACTTCGCGTCCCTCGCCGAGCGCGCCGAGGGGCAGCTGGAGATGCTCCAGACGCTCCGGCTGCGCTCGACGGACGCCGCGTTCAGCGACGCGTCCGTCGAGACCGGCGAGCAGGCCCCGGTCCCGACGGAGGCGTGAGCCGTCAGGGCCTTCTCAGGTCCCCGAGGGCGCGACGGGGTTGCGCGCCCCGTTCTCCGGCCCGGGCAGGAGGCGCAGCTGGCTGGCGGAGGTGAACGTCGCGTCCACCTCCCGCTCCAGGTACGTGTAGCCGGACAGGCCGTCCTCGTAGACGCGCAGCAGGTTGCGCGACTCGTCCAGGGTGATGCGCCCCTGGCGCAGCGCCAGCTCCGTGAACTTGCGCAGCTTCGCGACGAGGTCGTCCTTGTTGTAGCTCACGTAGTTGAGCACTTCCGTCACCGTGTCCCCGGCGACGACGTGGTCGATGAGGTAGCCGCCGCCCGGCGCCAGCGACACCTGCACCGTGTGCGTGTCCCCGAAGAGGTTGTGCAGGTCGCCCAGGATCTCCTGGTACGCGCCCACCAGGAAGATGCCCAGGTAGTAGTCGTCGCTGTTGAGCGCGTGCAGCTCCAGCGCGTCCTTCACCTCGCGCTTGTCGATGAAGTGCTCGATCTTCCCGTCCGAGTCGCAGGTGATGTCCGCCAGCGTCGCGCGCCGGGTCGGCTTCTCCGCCAGGCGGTGGATGGGCATCATCGGGAAGAGCTGATCAATGGCCCACGAGTCCGGCAGCGACTGGAACACGGAGAAGTTGCAGAAGTACGTGTCCGACAGCTGCTTCTCCAGGACCTCCAGCTCCTCCGGAATCTCCCCGGCCTCGCGCGCCACGCGCAAAATCTTGTGGCAGATGGCCCAGTAGAGGTTCTCCGCCGCCACGCGCTGCTCCAGGGACAGGTGGCCCAGGGAGAACAGCTGGAGGCTCTCCTCCTTGGCGTCCTGCGCGTCGTGGAAGGCCTCGATGACGTTCTTGTTCGTCACCTCGCGGAAGGTGGACCAGAGGTTGCGCACCACCGAGGGCGCCTTCTCATCCACCTTGTCGGGCGTGTGGGACGGGTCGAACTCGCTGGTGCCCAGCACGTCTACCACCAGCACGGCGTGGTGCGCGACGACGGCGCGGCCGGACTCGGAGACGAGCGTGGGGTGCGGCACGCCCGCGCGGTCGCAGGCCTCCATCACGCCGAAGACGACGTCGTTGGCGTACTCCTCCGTCGTGTAGTTCATGGAGGAGGCGAAGTTCGTCTGGGAGCCGTCGTAGTCCACGCCCAGGCCGCCGCCCACGTCCAGGTACTTCAGCGGCGCGCCCTGGCGCGCCACCTCCACGTAGAAGCAGCCCACCTCGCGCAGCGCGTTCTTCACGTTGCGGATGTTGGAGATCTGGCTGCCCAGGTGGAAGTGGAGCAGCTCGAAGGAGGAGAGCAGGCCCGCGTCCTTCATGAAGCCGATGCAGGACATCAGCTCCGACGAGGACAGGCCGAACTTGGACCGGTCCCCCCCGGACGCCTCCCACTTGCCGGCGCCGCGCGTGGACAGCTTCACGCGCATGCCCAGCCGCGGGGTGATGCCGGTGCGGCGCGCCACCTCCGCGATGAGGGGCAGCTCGCTGGGCTTCTCCACCACCAGGATGACGTTGCGGCCCAGGCGCGAGTAGAAGAGCGCCGTCTCGATGTACTCCTCGTCCTTGTAGCCGTTGCAGATGACGAGCGCGTCCTCGCTGTCCAGGAGCGCCATCACCGCGAGCAGCTCCGGCTTGCTGCCGGCCTCCAGGCCGTAGGTGTGCTCCTTGCCCGCCTCGATGATGGTCTCCACCACGTAGCGGTGCTGGTTCACCTTGATGGGGTACACGCCCCGGTACAGGCCCTTGTAGCCCTGATCCGCGATGGCCTTCTTGAACGCGTTGTTCAGGTGCACCACGCGGTGGCGCAGCACGTCCGTGAAGCGCAGGAGCAGCGGCAGGCCGATGCCCCGGCGGCGGACCTCGTCCACCAGCTCCTTGAGGTCCATGCTCGGAGCGGCGGGCCCGTCCGGGTGGACGCACACGTGGCCCTTGTCGTTGATGCCGAAGTAGGGCGAGCCCCAGTTGCGGATGCCGTACAGCTCGTGGGCATCGGCCAGGGTCCAGCGGTGCTGAGGGGAGGGAGCGGCCATCGTTGTTTCGTGCCTCCGGTGGAGCGCGCGGCGGGGTGTGGAAACTCCCATGAACACGGGAGGGGCGCCGGACTATCGGAAACGCCTCATCCATTCAATAGCTGGCTGTCCCCAGGGCAGGCAGGCGGGCAGGGGCCCTCCACCGGCCCCTGGCCCTGGTGGGCCGGTCAGCATCCAATTCCTACCCTTCCACCTGGGCAGCGCAGGGAGGCCGAGTGGAGAGAAGGGGAGGGTACATGGAGTCGTCCGCACGCAGGGAAGAGGCAGCGCCACTGACCCCGCGGGAGATCTTCGAGAGATTGGATCGCTACGTCATCGGCCAGGACGCCGCGAAGCGGGCGGTGGCCATCGCCGCCCACAACCACCTCAAGCGCGTCCAGGCGCGGCGGATGCGCCGGCAGTCCCTCCTCAAGAAGTCCAACATCCTGCTCATCGGCCCCACGGGCAGCGGCAAGACGCACATCGCGCGCAACCTGGCGGAGATCCTCCACGTCCCGTTCACCACCGTGGACGCCACCGAGTACACGGAGGCGGGCTACTACGGGAAGGACGTGGAGGTGATGGTGTCCGACCTGCTCTTCAAGGCGAACCACTCCGTGGAGGACACCCAGCGGGGCATCATCTTCATCGACGAGGTGGACAAGATCGCCCGCCGGACGCAGGGCGCGCGCAACGGCGCGGGCAGCCGCGACATCGGCGGCGAGGGCGTGCAGCAGGCGCTGCTGAAGCTGCTGGAGGGGCGCGAGGTGCACGTGCCCATGAACGTCACGCAGGCGTGGAACAAGAGTGACTTCGTGCAGGTGGACACGCGCGACATCCTCTTCATCTGCGCGGGCACGTTCAGCGACCTGCACGACTACGGCGACGAGGGCGGCCGGGCCATGGGCTTTGGCGCGGACGCGCTGGGGGCCAGGCGCAAGGAGAAGCGCATCTCCACCAGGCAGCTGGTGGACTTCGGGATGATGGCGGAGTTCCTGGGCCGCATGCCGGTGATGGTGCAGCTGGAGCGGCTGGGCGAGTCCGACCTCTTGCGCGTGCTCACCGAGCCGCCGGACGCCATCACCCGCGAGTTCAAGGAGCTCCTGTCGCTGGATGAGATCGAGCTGGAGTTCCCCGAGGAAGGCCTGCGGGAGGTGGTGCGCTACTCCCTGTCGCGCGGGCTGGGGGCGCGGGGCCTGCGCTCCATCCTGGAGCACGTGATGTCGGACATCATGTTCGAGGCGCCGGAGCGGCGGCACCGCCAGGTGACGGTGGACGCGGAGTTCGTGAAGGCGCGGCTCGCGGCGCTGGACGACGTCGAGCTCAACGCTTGACGGGGGCGGGCTTCTCGGAGGCCCGGGCGGCGGCGCCCAGCCGTGCCGCCGCCTGCGGATCCTGGATGAGCTGGAGCACCACGTCGTTGCGCAGGAGGGCCCGCGTGTCGCCGCGCACCAGCGCGTCCTGCAGGTCCTGATGTGACAGCGCGACCTGGAAGCGCGGATCCTTGCGCAGCGCCTTGAAGGCCGGGTCGTCCTGGAGCTTCTTCGCGCGGGCGGGGTCATGCGTGGCCTGGGCCACGCGGACCAGATCGTCCAGGGGCGCGAACTGGGTCATCTCGATGAGGTTGAAGCGGCGGGACAGGCCGAACGCGACGGAGTCCTTGGGGGCCACGCCCATGCGCTTGCCAGCGACGATGACGTGCTGCTCCATGAAGGTGAGCGCGCTGAGGCACACCCAGAACAGGGCGGCCATCTTCCCGCCGCCGAGGACGAAGCCCAGGGTGCGGTCCATGCCGCGCTCGTCCGGGTCCTTCCCGGAGAGGAAGCGCAGGAGCAGCGCGCCCAGCGCGTAGCGCACGGTGAGCCACGTGACGACGAAGAGGAGCACCGTGCCGAAGAGCGTGCCGATGAGCAGCGGCGAGCCCAGCGCGACGGCGAGCTTGGGGCCGATGACGGGCGCGAGCTTGCGCGAGACGAAGTAGCCCGCGGCGAGCCCCACGGCGTTGGCCACCTGCCGGGCGGCGCCGGAGAGGGCGCCGAGGATGCCGAAGAACAGCACCATGCCCAGGAGGATGAGGTCGATGACCATGCGGTGGGCTCCTGGGGGCCGCTAGCGGATCTTGAACGAGGAGTCGCCCTTGGACTTGTCCGCGGTCTGCTTCTGGGCGTCCGCGAGGGCTTCCTTGTAGCGGGCGTTGGAGGGCTCGTAGGTGAGCGCCATCTTGAGGTTGCGCTCCGCGGCGGACGGGTTGCCGGCCTCCAGGTCCTTCTGGGCCTGCGCGTAGAACTGGCGGCCCTTGGGGTGGGTGCCGATCTGCTCTTCCTGTTCCTTCTTCGCGGCGGCCTTGGTCTCTGCCTCGGAGGCGTCGGTGAAGCGCAGCTTCTGCGCGCGGTCCGGCCCGGCGATGTCGGTGAGGTACTTCTTGCGCTTGGTGTCGTCGCGCAGGACGTAATAGGCCTCGGTGACGCGCTTGTAGAGCTCGTTCACCTGCTCCTTGAGGGCCTTGGACTCCAGGTGGAAGAAGCGGTCCGGGTGGTAGACGCGGCTCTCCTTGTAGAAGGCCTTCTTGATGTCGCCGGGAGAGGCGGTGCGCTCCAGGCCGAGCACCTCGAAGTAGTCCATCTGGTCGAGCTTCGCGCTGCGCGACTCCAGGTTCGCGAGCTGGTCCGGGCTGAGGGCCGGGCCCCCCGCGGC
>JAFADT010000765.1 GCA_023424585.1 Pseudomonadota bacterium | reverse complement strand
GGCCCGCGCTGGCGCCCGCCTGGTCCAAGGTGGGCGACGGCGCGGTGCGCGACCCGCTCGGCCACGCGCGCGACCTGCGCGGCCCGGACGCGCCCCGCGCGAACCTGGCCACCTTCCTCCACCCGGGCATGGAGACGCCCCGGGGCGTCATCACCGGCATGTTCGAGGGCATCACCGAGGACGCGCGCGAGCTCGTCTACGCGCAGGTGGGCTTCGTGAACGCGCTGCGCTGCCACCTGCGGCGGCAGGACCCCTTCCCGGAGATCACCCCGTTCTTCCGGCCGTCCGTGCTGGAGGCGCTGCGCGTCGAGCAGAACGTGCCCGCCGCCATCCTCCTGTGGATGAGCACGCGCATCCGCCGCATCTACAGCGACATCGACCACCCGGAGAAGGTGTACCTGCGCGTGGCGATGGACCAGACGCTCACCGCGCTGACCGACTACCTGGGCGCGTGCGAGCGCATCAAGAACACGCCCCTGCCCCGCCAGTACGACATCCTCCCGCACGCCATGGTGCGGGTGTACCTCACGCTGCTGCCCCTGGGCATCGTCACGGACCTGGGCGTGCTCACGCCGCTGGTCACCGCCCTCATCGCGTTCCTCTTCGTCGCCATGGACGCGGTGGGCCGCGACGTGGAGAACCCCTTCGAGGACGGCGTCAGCGACACGCCCATGACGGCGCTGTGCCGCACCATCGAGATCAACCTGCGGCAGATGCTGGGCGAGGCCGAGCTGCCCCCGCCGGTCCAGCCGAAGGACGGCCTGCTGTACTGAGGCCTACCCGGCCGCCGTCACCTCCACCGAGCCCAGGCCGTCCACGGTGAGCCGCACGTGGTCGCCGGGCTTCATCAGGTACGCGGCGGTGGCCGCGCCGGACAGCACCAGGCTCCCGGCGGGCAGCGCCTGGCCGCGCTCGGCGAGCAGCGCGCAGAGCTGGATGAGGGACACCACCGGGTCTCCGGAGATGGCGTCCGAGCGCGCCTCGCCCTCCACCCGGCCGTTCACCTCCATCCGCATCTGGAGCTTCGTCAGGTCCAGCTCGCGCGGGGCGCGCTCCAGGGTGCCCGGCACGAACAGCGACGACGACGCGTTGTCCGCCACCACGTCCGGCAGGCTGAAGTACTTGAAGCCCACGAAGCGCGAGTCCAGCACCTCCATCGCCGCGAAGACGGCCTCGCACGCGTCCAGCACCTCGTCGCGCGTGACGGCGCCCTGGAGCGGCTTCGACGTGCGGAAGGCGATCTCGGGCTCGATGCGCGGGTGGATGCCCGCGCCCACGTGCACCACGCCGCCGGCCTGCACGCGCATCCGGTCCGTGAGCACGCCGAAGATGGGCGAGCCCAGGTTCATCTGCTGGCGCTTCGCCTCCGACGTGAAGCCCATCTTCAGGCCCACCACCCGCTCGCCCCGGGCCTCGCGCAGCCGGATGCCCTCCGCCTGCACCGCGTAGCCGTCCGGCACGGTCAGGTTCGGGTGCGCGTGCGTCAGGGGCGGCACCTCACGCCGCTCGCGCCGCGCCGCGTCCAGGATTCCAGCCAGGGCCGCCACGTCCACTGTCGAGGTCATGCGCGAATCTTTTCCATGCCCGGCCCGCAATTCCACCAAGGATTCACCTTCGGAGCGGGTCATGTGACACCGGGCGCCGGTCAGCCGCGCAAGCGAGCGCCAACCGACGTCCTGCGTTCGGAATCCTGGAGGCGATGGACAGCCGCGACATACATTGCCGCGTCTGCCTGGGAGGGCGCTGCCTTGGAAGAGGTCCTCAACTACATCGGTGGCGAGCTGGTGCCCGCGGCGGGGGGCCAGTGGCTGGACAAGCCGGAGCCCGCGACGGGCCAGCGCTATGCGCGCGTGCCGGACTCGCGCGAGGCGGACGTGCGATCCGCCGTGGAGGCCGCGGGCCGGGCCTTCCCCGCCTGGTCCGCCCTGCCGGCGATGGAGCGCTCGCGCTACCTGCGCCGCATCGCCGGGCTCCTCCAGGAGCGCCTGGACACCTTCGCGCGGGCGGAGTCCATCGACACGGGCAAGCCGCTGTCGGTGGCCCGCACGGTGGACATCCCGCGCAGCGTGCTCAACCTCGAGTTCTTCGCGGACGCGGCGACCCAGTTCTCCAGCGAAGCGCACCCCATGGACGGCGTGGCGCTCAACTACACGCTGCGCTCGCCGCTGGGCGTGGTGGGCTGCATCTCGCCGTGGAACCTGCCGCTGTACCTGCTCACGTGGAAGATCGCCCCCGCGCTGGCGGCGGGGAACTGCGTGGTGGCCAAGCCGTCGGAGGTGACGCCGATGACGGCCTACCTCCTGTCGCGGGTGTGCCGCGACGCGGGGCTGCCGCCGGGCGTGCTCAACCTGGTGCACGGCCTGGGGCCGCACGTCGGTGGGCCGCTCACGCGCCACCCGGACGTCAGCGCCATCTCCTTCACCGGCAGCACGCGCACGGGCGCGGAGATCGCCCGCGTGGCCGCGCCGTCGTTCAAGAAGCTGTCCCTGGAGATGGGCGGCAAGAACCCCAACGTCATCTTCGCGGACTGCGACTTCGACGAGGCCCTGGCCACCACGCTGCGCTCGTCGTTCGCGAACCAGGGGCAGATCTGCCTGTGCGGCCCGCGCATCTTCGTGCAGCGCTCGCTGTATCCGCGCTTCAAGGAGGCGCTGGTGGCGCGCACGAAGGCCCTGAAGGTGGGCGACCCGCTGGTGGAGGGCACGGACCAGGGCGCGCTGGTGTCGCGCGAGCACTTCGAGAAGGTGCTGGGCTACATCGCGCTCGCGAAGCAGGAGGGCGGCAGCATCCTCACCGGCGGCCAGCGCGCGAGCGTGCCCGGCCGCTGCGCGAGCGGCTGGTTCGTGGAGCCCACGCTGGTGGAGGGCCTGGCGCCCACGTGCCGCACGAACCAGGAGGAGATCTTCGGCCCGGTCGCGACGCTCATGCCCTTCGACGACGAGGAGGAGGTGCTGTCGTGGGCCAACTCCACGCGCTACGGGCTGGCCGGCAGCGTGTGGACGAAGGACCTGACGCGCGCGCACCGGTTCGCGTCCCGGCTGCACAGCGGCATCGTCTGGGTGAACACCTGGATGCTGCGCGACCTGCGCACGCCGTTCGGCGGGGTGAAGGAGTCCGGCGTGGGCCGCGAGGGCGGCTGGGACGCGCTGCGCTTCTTCACCGAGCCCAAGAACGTCTGCATCAAGCTTTGAGCGGGGAGAGCCACACGTGAGCGCTGGCGAGCGGATCGATTCGAAGAAGGCCCCGGAGCCCGTGGGGCTCTACCCCCACGCGCGCCGCGTGGGGAACCTCTTGTTCCTGTCCGGCGTGGGCCCGCGCGAGCGCGGCAGCAAGGCCATCCCGGGCGTGGAGCTGGACGCGGAGGGCAACATCGTCTCCTACGACATCGAGACGCAGTGCCACTCCGTGTTCCGCAACGTGCGCTACATCCTGGAGGACGCGGGCTCGTCCTGGGAGCGGCTGGTGGACGTGACGGTGTACCTCACGGACATGAAGCGGGACTTCCCCACGTACAACCGGCTGTGGGCGGAGTACTTCAAGGACAACCCGCCGTGCCGCACCACGCTCGAAATCAACGCGCTGCCCACGCCCATCGCGATTGAGCTCAAGTGCATCGCCACGATTGGAGACGAGTGACATGGGCCGACTGACCCCCATCAACTTCAAGAAGTGGATCGACGAGCACCGCCCCCTGCTCAAGCCGCCGGTGGGCAACCAGCAGGTGTGGGCGGACCGGGACTTCATGGTCACGGTGGTGGGCGGGCCCAACTCGCGCACGGACTTCCACGTCAACGAGGGCGAGGAGTTCTTCTACCAGCTGGAGGGCGACATCACCCTGCGCGTCATCGACGAGGGGCAGGTGCAGGACATCCCCATCCGCGAGGGGGAGATCTTCCTCCTGCCGCCCAAGGTGCCGCACTCGCCGCAGCGGCCCCCGAACACCATCGGGCTGGTGCTGGAGCGCCGCCGCCAGCCGCAGGAGCTGGACTCGTTCCTGTGGCTGTGCCCGAAGTGCGGCGAGAAGCTCTATGAGGAGTCGCTGCACGTCACCAACCTGGTGACGCAGCTGCCGCCGGTGTTCGAGCACTTCTACGGCAACCCCGACCACTGCACGTGCAAGCGGTGCGGCACGAAGGTGACGCGGGGTGGTGCGCCCCAGTGAAGGTCGACATCCACACGCACCTCCTGCCCCCGGAGCTGCCCCGCTTCGCCGAGCGCTTCGGCTACGGCGGCTTCATCACGCTGGACCACCACGCGCCCTGCCGCGCGCGGATGATGCGGGACGACGGCAAGTTCTTCCGCGAGGTCGAGAGCAACTGCTGGGACCCGCACCAGCGCGTCACGGAGTGCGACGCGCACGGCGTCCAGGTGCAGGTGCTGTCCACCGTCCCGGTGCTGTTCAGCTACTGGGCGAAGCCGAAGGACGGCCTGGAGGTGGCGCGCTTCCTCAACGACCACCTGGCCGGCGCGGTGGCGACGTCGCCCAGGCGCTTCGTGGGGCTGGGCACGGTGCCGCTCCAGTCCACCGACCTGGCGATTCAGGAGCTGGAGCGCTGCGTGCGCACGCTGGGGTTCGCGGGCGTGCAGATTGGCAGCCACGTCAACGACCTGAACCTGTCCGACCCGGCCCTCTTCCCCTTCTTCCAGGCGGCGAGCGACCTGGGCGCGGCCATCTTCGTGCACCCGTGGGACATGATGGGTGAGGCGAAGATGGCGAGGTACTGGCTGCCGTGGCTGGTGGGGATGCCGGCGGAGGTGTCGCTGGCCATCTGCTCGCTCATCTTCGGCGGGGTGATGGAGCGGCTGCCGAAGCTGCGGTTCGCGTTCGCGCACGGCGGCGGCGCGTTCCCCGGCACGCTGGGCCGCATCCAGCACGGCTTCGAGGTCCGCCCGGACCTGGTGGCCGTGGACAACCCGGTCGCGCCGCGCGACTACCTGGGCCGCTTCTGGGTGGACTCGCTGGTGCATGACGCGGACACCCTGCGCGCCATCGTGAAGCTGTTCGGCGCGGACAAGGTCGCGCTGGGCAGTGACTACCCCTTCCCGCTGGGCGAGGACCGGCCCGGCACGCTCATCGAGTCGCTGACGGACCTGGCGCCCGCGGTGCGCGAGCGGCTGCTGTCTCGAAATGCCCTGGAGTGGCTGGGGCGCTCGCACGAGGACTTCGCACGATGACAGCCCCTGTCTACGAGAACAGCGACGTGTTCGCCTACGGCCTGGACGCGAAGGATCCGCTCCGGCCCCTGCGCGACGAGTTCCTCTTCCCCCCGGCCCCCTCCGGCGCGCCCACCATCTACCTGGCGGGCAACTCGCTGGGGCTCCAGCCGCGCAAGGCGCGCAAGTACGTGCAGATGGAGATGGAGGACTGGGAGCGGCTGGGCGTGGAGGGCCACGTGCATGGCCGCCACCCGTGGCTGCCCTACCACGAGCTGCTCACCGAGCAGGTGGCGCGCGTGGTGGGCGCGCAGCCCGTGGAGGTCGTGGTGATGAACACCCTGTCGGTGAACCTGCACCTGATGATGGTGTCGTTCTACCGGCCCACGCGCGAGCGCTTCAAGATCCTCATCGAAGGCGGCGCCTTCCCGTCGGACCAGTACGCGGTGGCGTCGCAGGCGCGCTTCCACGGCTACGACCCGAGGGAGGCCATCGTCCGGCTGACGCCCCGCGAGGGCGAGGACACGCTGCGCCCCGAGGACATCCTCGAAGCCATCGAGCGGCACGGGAGGGAGCTCGCGCTGGTGATGCTGGGCAGCGTGAACTACCTCACCGGGCAGGCCTTCGACCTGAGAGAGATCACGCGCGTGGCGCACGCGCAGGGCTGCAAGGTGGGCTTCGACCTGGCGCACGGGGCGGGCAACCTGAAGCTGTCGCTGCACGACGACGGGCCGGACTTCGCGGTGTGGTGTTCGTACAAGTACCTCAACGGCGGCCCCGGAAGCCTGGGCGGCGTGTTCGTGCACGAGCGGCACGCGCACTCACCCGAGCTGCCGCGCTTCGAGGGCTGGTGGGGGCACAACAAGGCCACGCGCTTCGAGATGGGCCCCACCTTCGACCCGCTGCCGGGCGCGGAGGGGTGGCAGCTGTCCAACCCGCCCATCTTCCAGCTGGCGGCGCTGCGCGCGTCGCTGGAGCTGTTCGACAAGGCGACGATGTCCGCCCTGCGCGCCAAGAGCGACCAGCTGACGGGCTACCTGGAGTTCCTGCTGGACCGGCTGCCCGCGGGGTACGTCACCATCACCACGCCGCGCGACCTGACGCAGCGCGGGGCGCAGCTGTCGCTGCGCTTCAAGGGCGAGCCGAAGCGGCTGCTCCAGCGGCTGTCCGCGGCCGGCATCGTCTGCGACTTCCGCGAGCCGGACATCATCCGCGCCGCGCCCGCGCCCCTCTACAACACGCACCTGGACGTCTTCCGCTTCGTGAAGGCGCTGGAGGCCCATGCCCTCGAATGAACCGAAGCTGACGGTGGTGGGAGCGGGCCTGGTGGGTTCGCTGCTCTCGCTGTACCTGGCCCGCCGGGGCCACACGGTGGAGGTGCTGGAGCGCCGCCCGGACATGCGCCGCGAGACGGTGGACGCGGGGCGCTCCATCAACCTGGCCATCTCCACGCGCGGCCTGCATGCGCTGCGGCAGGTGGGGCTGGAGGAGGAGGCGCTGAAGCACGCCATCCCCATGCGCGGGCGGGTCATCCACCCGGTGAAGGGCGCGCTGGCCTACCAGCCGTATGGGAAGGACGACTCGCAGCACATCAACTCCTTGTCACGCGGCTGGTTGAACCAGTTCCTGATGACACAGGCGGAGGCGACGGGCCGGGTGTCCATCCGCTTCCGCCAGCGGGTGACGCAGGCGGAGCCGGCGTCAGGGACGCTCACGGTGCTGGATGAGGCCACGGGCGCGACGCGCGAGGTGCGCGACGCGGTGGTGTTCGGCACGGACGGCGCGGGTTCGGCGGTGCGGCAGGCGATGCAGTCCCAGCCGGGGTTCCAGGCGGACTCGCAGACGCTGGGGCATGGCTACAAGGAGCTGACGATTCCGCCGGGCGCGGCCGGGCGCTTCCAGATGGAGAAGCACGCGCTGCACATCTGGCCGCGCGGCACGTACATGCTCATCGCGCTGCCCAATGAAGACGGCAGCTTCACGTGCACGCTGTTCCTGCCGTGGGAGGGGCCGCTGAGCTTCGCGTCGCTCCAGACGCCCGCGGCGCTGGAGGCGTTCTTCCAGGAGCAGTTCCCGGACGCGAAGGCGCTGATCCCGGGGCTGACGGAGGAGTTCTTCTCCCGGCCCACCGGGCACATGGTGACGGTGAAGTGCGCGCCGTGGCAGGCGGGCGGGCGCACGCTGCTGTTGGGCGACGCGGCGCACGCCATGGTGCCCTTCTACGGGCAGGGGATGAACTGCGGCTTCGAGGACTGCGTGGTGCTGGACGCGCTCTTGTCGAAGCAGCCGGACTGGGCGGCGGCGTTCGGTGAGTTCCATCGGCTGCGCAAGACGAACGCGGACGCCATCGCGGACATGGCGGTGGAGAACTTCATCGAGATGCGCGACAGCACGGCGGATCCGCGCTTCCTGCTGGAGAAGGGCGTGGAGAAGGTGCTGCTCAACGCGTTCCCGGGCGAGTTCGTCAGCCGCTACTCGCTGGTGAGCTTCAGCCGGGTGCCCTACCGGCTGGCGTACGGGGTGGGCAGCATCGCGGGCGGCATCGTGTCGGAGCTGGCGCGGGAGCTGAAGCGCCCCGAGGACGTGGACCTGGACCGGGCGGCGAAGCTGATTCGCGGCCGGCTGACCCCTTTCATGGAGGAGCACGCGGATGGATTTCGGCTTGAAGGGTAGGCGCGCGCTGGTGACGGGCGCGTCGTCGGGGCTGGGGCGGGCCATCGCGGACACGCTGGTGAAGGAGCGCGCGACGGTGGCGGTGTCCTCGCGCGGCGGAGAGAAGCTCCAGAAGGCGGCGAAGGAGCTGGGCGCGGCGCTGGCGGTGCCGTGTGATTTGACGCAGGCCGGGGCCGCGCGCGGGCTGGTGCGCGAGGTGACGCAGAAGCTGGGCGGCCTGGACGTGCTGGTGGTGAACGCGGGAGGTCCGCCGTCGGGCGGCTTCGAGGCCATCACGGTGGAGCAATGGCAGACAGGGTTCCAGAGCCTGTGGCTGGCCACGGTGGAGGCGATCCAGGAAGCGCTGCCGGGCATGAAGGCGCAGGGCTGGGGCCGCATCGTGCTGGTGACGTCCACGGCGGCGCGCGAGGCGATGACCAACCTCACGGTGTCCAACGGCCTGCGCGCGGGGTTGCTCGGGTTGGTGAAGAGCCTGAGCAATGAAGTGGCGCCGTATGGCATCACGGTGAACGCGGCGCTGCCGGGCTACCACGCGACGGACCGGATGAAGGACCTGGGCCTGTCCGACGAGAAGGTGGCGCCGAACATCCCCGCGCGGCGGCTGGGGAGGCCGGAGGAGTTCGCGGCGCTGGTGACGTTCCTGGCGTCGGAGCCGGCCGCGTATATCAGCGGGCAGTCCATCGCCTGCGACGGTGGAGCGCTGCGGGGCTTCTGAGGCATCAGGGCATGTCAGCGGACGGTCCGCCCCCTGCCGCAAGGGGGCGTTGAGAGGACATCGCAGTGACGTCGGTGGCCTCCCGGGGGGAAGGCCATGGACGCGACGAAGCGGGCGCTGAGCACATCGCGTCCGAGCCCTGGAGCATCCCCTGACGCAGCGGGCCAGCCATTTCAGCTCTTCCGGTAAAGTCTTTAAGATTTGGGCTGGTGGATTTATCACGTTTTGCGACAGAGTTCGCCGCCTTCGCCGGGAGGGGCGCAGACGTGCTCAGACGAATCCGTGTCATCCGTGGGCTGTGGCTCATGGTCGTGTTGTGGGGAGCGGGGGCTTGGGCCCAGGGCAACTCGGTCATCACCGGGACCCTGACGAACGCCCTCGACAAGAAGCCCCTCGTGGACGTCGTGGTCACCGCCACCTCGCCCCAGCTCCAGGGCGAGCGCACCGTGCTCTCCGACAAGAGCGGCCTGTACCGCATCCCCCAGCTCCCGCCGGGCACGTACGCGCTGCGCTTCGAGGCCCAGGGCTACCAGCCCTATGCCCGCGACGGCATCCTGCTGCGCATCGACCGGACCATCCGCTTCAACGCGGAGCTGGCGCCGGACTCCCTGAGCTCCGACGTGGAGGTCGTCGGCTCGCCGCCCACCCTGGACGTGGGCTCCAGCGCCGCCGGCGTCACCGTGGACCAGGAGTTCATCCGCAACATCGCCGTCATCCGCCCCGGCACCAAGGGCTCCGCGTCCCGCTCCTTCGAGGGCCTGGCCGAGCTGGCCCCCGGCGCCACCGAGGACCGCTACGGCGTGAGCATCAGCGGCAGCTCCTCCCCCGAGAGCCAGTACGTCGTGGACGGTCTGTCCGTGAACGACCCCGGCGTGGGCACCCTGGGCACGCCCCTGTCCGTGGAGTTCGTCAAGGAGGTCAACGTCATCACCGGCGGCTACATGCCGGAGTACGGCCGCTCCACCGGCGGCGTGCTCAACGTCGTCACCAAGTCCGGCTCCAATGAGCTCCACGGCTCCGTGTTCGCCAACTACGCGCCGGGCGCGTTCCAGACGTCCGGCAAGGAGATCCTCCGCGAGGGCAGCGTCATCTCCGCCCAGGGCAGCGCCTACAACCTGGGCGACTTCGGCTTCGACCTGGGCGGCCCCATCCTCAAGGACAAGCTCTGGTTCTACGTGGGCGTCGCGCCGTCCTTCAATCGCATCCAGGTGGACCGCCAGCTGAGCAGCTACGAGCTGTGCGCGGAGGTGGACCCCGCGAACGGCTGCTCCGCCGTGGGCGCGCGCCGCAAGGACCCCACCACCGGCTTCTCCCAGGTGTCGCCCATCGAGGGCAGCAGCACCCGCCGCTTCGCGGACGAGCGCAGCGTGCAGTACCTGGGCAAGCTCACCTACAACTTCAACCCGGACCACAGCCTGTCCGTGTCCGTGTTCGGCACGCCGCGCTCCTCCGGCGGCAGCGGCAAGTACTCCTTCAGCGACGACGGCGAGCCGGAGGTGTGCACCAGCCTGTCGTGCACCAGCTACGTGCAGGGCGCGTATGAATCCATCGCCACCCGGCGCAGCAACAGCGCGCTGGACATCGTGGCGAAGCAGGCGTCGTCCTTCTTCGACAAGAAGCTGCTCGTGGACGCGACGCTCGGCTGGCACCACCAGGCGGACTCCATCCTCCCGTCGGACGGCTCCGGCCTGGGCTCCGGCGAGGGCCTGTCCGCGAAGCCCAACATCGCGTGGCGGCGCACCCGCAACCCGGGCTACCACACCATCAACGAGTTCGAGCCGCTCCCGGACGCGGACGCCTGCGGCACCACGCCCGAGGAGCAGCGGCTGCGCTGCCCCGTGGCGGCCTACTCCACGGGCGGCCCCGGCACCATCAGCATCCAGCGGCTGGACCGCGTGCAGGGCAAGGTGATGGGCACGTACCTGCTGGAGGCCCTGGGCCACCACATCCTCAAGGCCGGCGCGGACATCGAGCGGATGAGCTTCTACAACAACCGCGCGCGCACCGGCCTCACGCCCTGGCAGGAGTGCACCGGCGGCGACTGCTTCTTCAGCCTCAACCAGTACGGCTACCTGGAGGGCCCGGACCAGCCGGTGTTCCTGCCCAACAAGGAGGGCACCTCCACGTCCACCACCGTGGGCGGCTTCCTCCAGGACAGCTGGTCCGTCGTGGACAAGGTCACCGTCAACGTGGGCCTGCGCTACGACGTGCAGACCATCTACGGCCTGGACGGCGAGGTGGGCCTGCACCTGCCCAACCAGTGGTCCCCGCGCCTGGGCGTCATCTACGACCCGACGCAGAGCGGCCGCGCCAAGCTCTTCGCCAACTACGCGCGCTTCTACGAGAACGTCCCCCTGGACATGGCGGACCTGTCCTTCCCGCAGCAGCAGCTCTTGTCCGCCACCTACGACACCCCGCCGTGCAACCCGTCGCATGAGGGGTCGCTGCTGGTGGACTGCACCCTGGACGGCAACCGCCAGCCCATTGGCAACCGCGAGAGCCCCAACCAGCTCTGGGACGCGCAGGGCGGCGACCGCGTGCCGGTGGACCCCCAGATTCGCGCCCAGTCCGCGGACGAGTACGTGGTGGGCGGTGAGTACGAGCTCTTCACCGCGAGCCGCCTGGGCGCGACCTACACCCGGCGCGCGCTCAACGACGTCATCGAGGACATGAGCCGCGACGACGGCAGCACCTTCTTCCTGGGCAACCCGGGCAAGGGCTACTCCACGGACTTCCCGCTGGCGAAGCGCAGGTACGACGCGGTCAACCTCTACTTCCAGCGCGCCTTCACCAACGGGTGGCTGGCGCAGGCCAGCTACACCTGGTCCAGCCTGCGCGGGAACTACTCCGGCCTGTTCCGCGCGGACACCGGCCAGCTGTCCCCCAACCTCACCCGCGACTTCGACCTGGTGTCCCTCACCGTCAACCGCGACGGCCCGCTGCCCGGGGACCGCGCGCACGCGTTCAAGGTGTTCGCCGCGAAGGAGCTGGTGCTGGGCCAGCGCACCAGCATCAACGTGGGCGGCAACTACCGGGCGCGCTCCGGCACGCCGCTCAACTACCTGGGCGCGCACCCGCGCCGCAGCGGCTCGGAGACGTTCATCCTGCCGCGCGGCAGCGCGGGCCGGCTGCCCTGGGTGCACGGCGTGGACGGGCACCTGGGCCTCAACCAGCGGCTGACGGGGGACTACGTCCTCACGGTGTCCCTGGACGTGTTCAACCTCTTCAACTTCCAGCAGTACACGGACGTGGACCAGACCTTCACCACCACCCGCGTGTACGCCATCGAGCAGGGCGGCAAGCCGGACGACCTCACCGCCTGCCTCACCGAGGGCAACCCCCATTGCAAGGTCATCTCCACCTCCACGAACGCGCCCATCGGCGAGGCGGACATCAACCCCAACTTCAAGCGGCCCACCGCCTACCAGGCGCCGCGCTCCATCCGCCTGGGCGCGAAGCTCAGCTTCTAGGCCAGACGCCCATGAGGACCTACGCGATGAAGCTTCGTTGGATGGCAGTGAGCGCAGGGGTGGCGGCCGCGGTCGTCGCCGTGGGCGCGTGCGGCAGCGCGCCGGAGGCCGAGTGCGTGGTGGCGCGCGCCGTGTCGGACGGCTCCACCGGCTCGTTCGCCGCGACGTACCAGCTCAAGGCCGGGCAGAACCCGGACCGCGTCTGCGCGCGGCTCAAGCCGGAGCCGCTGGGCCTCCAGAAGTTCTTCAGCCAGGACCCGGCCGCGCCCGACACCGTGGGCGTGCGCAGCGCGCGGCTGGGCAAGCTGCTGGAGGACTTCGCGTCCCGGCTGACGGCGGACTCCCAGGCGTCCGCCACGGCGGTGGGCCCCTTCGCCTCCGCGACGCCGGGGGCGGACCACTTCTGCTCGGTGCCGGAGCTCACGCCCACGCGGCTGGAGGTGCCCGCGTCCGCCGCCCCCGACGGCGGCGCGCTGGCGGCGCAGGACTTCGGCTACGCGTGGAGCAACCTGCGCATCTACAACACGCCGGAGATCCCGGGCACGCAGTTCACCGCGGACCTCGTCTACTCGGAGAACGGCTGCACCGCCGAGTACACCGTGAAGGGCATCTGGCCGGTGGTGAAGTGCCAGAACAGCGCGACGAAGCTGCCGGACGACGCGCTGTGCGACCCGTACGCGGACTACGACGCGGGCCGGCTGCGCGGCTCCGGCATCAACCCGCTGTTCCCCGTGAAGTGCGACCCGGACGCGCTCATCTGCGTGCTCACGGGGGAGGTGCCGTCGGCGCCGTGAGGCCGTGGCCTCCGGGGCGCAGCGCACGGGGCAGGTCCCGGAAGTCCTTCACCAGCCAGTCCGGCCGCTCGCGCAGCAGCACGTCGCGCGGGAACGACGTGGCGACGGCGACACACGCCGCGCCCGCCGCCCGCGCGGCCCTCAGGCCCGCCACCGCGTCCTCGAACACCACGCAGACGCGCGCAGAGACGCCCAGCGCGGCGGCGGCCTTGAGGTACACCTCGGGATCCGGCTTGCCGCGCGTCACGTCCGTGGACGTCACCCGCACGGGGAACAGGTGCTCCAGCCCCACGCGCTCCAGGGCCCGCTCCGCGTTCCGCGCCAGGGCGCTCGTGCCCAGGGCCCAGGGCACGCCCGCATGCTTCAGGGCCATCAGGTAGGCGCCCACGCCGGGGACGGCGGACACCGGCTCGTGGTCGAGCAGCCGGTGGAAGGCCCGCTCCCGGTCGTCCGTGAGCGCGGCCACCTGCTCGTCGTCCAGCTCCGCGCCGAACCACGCGCGCAGCGTCTCCCCGGCCCGCCGGCCGTTGGTGGCGAGCAGCTGCTCCCGCGTGGGCACGTAGCCCCGCTCGCGCGCGAACTCGTCCCAGACGCGGTAGTGCAGCTCGGTCGTGTCGATGACGACGCCATCCAGGTCGAAGAGGACGGCGCCGAAGGTGGTGAGGTTCGAGGTCGATGAAGACATGGAGGTCCCGCTCTTTCTCTCTCTCTCGAAGATCCACACGGCACGCCCCTCAACACTATTCACGGAGCCGGGGCGCGGACGCGGCTCCAGGTCCCATGGCCCACGTCCCCCATGCGGGCGGCCGTGGGGCCGGTTTCCGGGGGGGTACCAAGGGGAGTAGAGAGGAGCGCCCGCCTGCCAGGCCCGGAGGCAGCCAGCCCGTTGTAGGCTCCCGGAGAGCTCCATGCCGCCCAAGAACCCCACGGATTTCTCCACGACCGCCGTCCGCTCGCAGGGCACGCCCTCTCAGGCCGCCCAGCTGATGCCGGCGCTGACGCTCATTGGCCATGCCCAGCCCCAGCGCATCGGAGAGCGGCTGCTGCTGGACGGGCTGCTCTCCGGAGAGCGCGCGGTGGCGCTGTCGCGCAACGCGCCGGACTTCAGCCGCCCGGGCGCGGTGCTGGCGCTGCCCCTGGGCGACCCGTTCCTCAGCCGCACGCCGGTGCGCTTCGAGGCGGGGACGGACGGGAGCGTGCGGCTGCTGGTGCCGGAGGGCGGGACGCCGGTGTGGGTGGGCAACGAGCCGGTGCGCGGCGGGCGCGAGTTCCCCGCGGAGGCGCTGGTGGCGGGCGTGCCGCTGGTGCTCGCCGGACGCGTGGCGCTGCTGCTGCATCAGGCCACGGTGCGCGGTGCCTGCGCCCAGGGGGACTGGGCGGCGCTGGGCATGGTGGGCACCAGCGAGGCCATCGTCCGCGTGCGCGAGGACGTGCTGCGCGTGGCCGACCTCCAGGTGCCCGTGCTGGTGCGGGGCGAGACGGGCACGGGCAAGGAGCTGGTGGCCCGCGCGCTCCATGCGCAGAGCCCCCGCCGCGAGGGGCCCTTCGTCAGCGTCAACCTGGGGGCCCTGTCGAAGGACCTCATCGCCGCGGAGCTGTTCGGCGCGTTGCGGGGCGCGTTCACCGGCGCCGCGCGCGACCGGGAGGGCTTCTTCCGCGCCGCCCACGGCGGCACGCTCTTCCTGGACGAGGTCGCGGAGGCGCCTCCGGAGGTCCAGGCCGCGCTCCTGCGCGTGCTGGAGACGCAGGAGGTCTACCCCGTGGGTGGGCAGACGCCGGTTCGCGTGGACGTGCGGCTCGTCACCGCCACGGACGCGGACCTGGAGGCGCGCATCCGCGACGGCCACTTCAAGGCCCCGCTGCTGCACCGGCTGGCGGGCTTTGAAATCACCGTGCCGCCCCTGCGCGAGCGCCGAGAGGACATCGCGCCGCTGTTCCTCCACTTCGCGCGCCAGGAGCTGGAGTCCACGGGCGAGGCCGGGCGGCTGACCTCCTCTGACGCGCGCGCGGAGCCGTGGCTGCCCGCCTCGCTCGCCGCGCGGCTGGCCCGCTCCGCGTGGCCCGGCAACGTGCGCCAGCTGCGCAACGTCGCGAGGCAGCTCGTCATCGGGAGCCGGGGCCTGCCCGGGCTGCGCGTGGATGCGCGGCTGGAGCAGTCGCTGGACGCCGACGCGCTCCCCATCCCCGGACAGCCGCTGAGCGCGAGGGCGCCCTCCTCCGCCGCGGAGGACACGCCCGCGCCGTCGGCGGTCCGCGCCCCCGCGCGGCGCAAGCCGTCCGAGGTGAGCGAGCAGGAGGTGCTGGAGGGCCTGCGCGCCTGCGCGTGGGACCTGAAGGCCACGGCGGACTGGCTGGGCATCCCGCGCTCCTCCGTGTACGTGCTCATCGACAAGAGCTCGCTCCTGCGCACCGCGCGCGACCTGAGCCCGGAGGAGATCACCCGCTGCTTCCACGAGTGCGAGGGCGACCTGGACCGCATGGTGCAGAAGCTGGAGGTCTCGCGCCGCGCGCTCCAGCGCCGCGTGCGTGAGCTGGGATTGGAAGCCAGCTGAAGCTGGTACGACGTCTGCAGTAGCGACGGGCATCATGGCCAACATCACCATTGACGTCTCCACGACCCCCGTCACCTACACCCCCAGCCCGGATGTGAAGCACGGCGACACGGTCGTCTTCACGTTGGGCAGCGCGCTCAACGCCACCGCCACCGTGACGTTCCCTCATGGCACCTGCCTCACCACGTCCGGCCCGTACACGCTGGGAGGGGCCACGATGGCGACCTCGCCCCTGACCGTCTCCCTGACGGCGGAGCGGCGGGTCTATGAGTTCGACGTGGACTTCAACAACGGGCAGGAGTCCCAGGCCCGCAAGGGCCACGAGTGGGACCGGAAGAACGGCGGCATCGACGTGACCAGCGACCCGCCGAAGGAGCTCCGCCGGTAGGCGCCGGACACGTCAGCTCCCGGGCCGTGACGTGCCATTGACGCGTCCGGAGCGCACGGCCGCGGCCCCGGCCGTGAAACATCCGAGCACGTATTCAAAACATGAATGTTGGTACAAGGGCTGCAATGCTATGCGGACCTATGGCCACCATCACAGTTGACCTCTCCACGGATCCCATCAGCTACAGCCCCGGCCCGGAAGTGAAGCACGGCGACACGGTCGTCTTCTCGATGGGCAGCTACCCCTCCTCCTACACCGCCACCGTCACGTTCCCCGACGGGAACTGCCTCACCGTCTCCACCGCGAACCCGTACCCGTACCAGCTCGGGGGGAGCCACGCGCTGGCGACCTCCCCGCTGACCGTCTCGACGACGGCGCTGAAGCGGGTCTACTCGTTCGACGTGACCATTGACGACGGGTCCGGCGACCGGAGCGGGGCCAAGGCCGGCCCGCTGGAGCTGGACCGGAAGAACGGCGGCATCGACGTGACCAGCGACCCGCCGAAGGACCCCCTCTAACCGACGGACACGCCAGCCCCGGACCGTGACAGGCCCTTGACGCGTCCGGGGCCACGGCGCTCACGGTCCGGGCGTCGCACCCCAGCGCGGGCCCAGGGCCCCCATGACGGGGACGCGCACCGACGCCCCGTCGGAGGGCCTGACCGATGCTCCGCCGACGGCCCGGAAGCACGGCGGCATCGGCGTGAGCAGCGACCCGCGAGGCGAGGACCGCGGG
>JAFADT010000740.1 GCA_023424585.1 Pseudomonadota bacterium | reverse complement strand
CGCGTGCAGGCCTCACAGGGCAAGTCCGGGGACTCCAGCGCCGAGCCGCACAGGGCGCAGGTGTGGACCACGGCGCCGGAGGCGGACAGCGAGACGCCTCCCGTCGGAGGGCTCCACGGCTCCTCTTCCTCCGCCCCCACGGGGACGGCCGCCGGCGGGGGCTTCCACGAAGCGGCCTCGCCACGCGCGGACGCCACCGGCCCCGCAGCCGCGAGGGCTCCAGCGCCATAGGACACCGTGGCCGAGGCGGCGCCGGACGCCGACGGAAGCCGCCCCGCGCCCCTCCCCTCGCGCGGCGCGACGGACATCACGAACGACGCGGACGTCGAAGCCGGGGCCTCCGCGAGCGCGGTCCGGGCCACCTCGCCCACGGACAGCGGCAGCCGGATGCCGCGCAGGAAGGTCGCCAGCGCATGCGACGACGCGGGCTCTCCCGTCTGCGCGAGCCACCGCGCGAGCGCCTCCGACACGTCCTCCGGCTCCGGGAAGCGGCCGGCCGGGTCCCGCGACAGCATGCGCAGCACCAGCGTGGCCAGCGACGCCGGCACGTCCGGCAGCGACGCGGGCGCGCGGTTGAGGATGGAGTACGCCACCGCCATCGGCTCCGCCTCCGCCGCCGCCCCGAACGGGTGCTGCCCCGCGAGCAGCTCGGCCAGGATGATGCCCAGCGAGAACTGGTCGCTCAGCGCCGTGGCCGGCTCGCCGCGAATCACCTCCGGCGCGGCGTAGGGCACCTTGCCCTTGAAGGCGCCGGGCTCCGTGCGCGACAGGCCGGAGAGCCGCGCGATGCCGAAGTCCGTGACCTTCACCTCGCCCTCGCGCGACACCAGCAGGTTGGACGGGGACACGTCCCGGTGCGCCGTCACCACCGGGTGGCCGTCGTGCTGGCGGCGGTACGCGTGCTGCAAACCCGCCTGGGCCTGGCTCACGATGAACACCGCCAGGTGCGGCGGAATCCGCAGCCCCTGACGCGTCACCGCGCGCATCAGCGCGCCCAGGTCCCAGCCGTCCACCAGCTCCATCACCAGGAAGAGCCCCTCCGGGCTCTCCCCCACGTCGTGCACGGTGACGATGTTCTGGTGTTGCAGCAGCATGGCCAGCCGCGCCTCGGCGACGAACATCCGGGAGATGTCCGGCTCGCGCGCCAGGTGCGGCAGCACGCGCTTGATGGCCACGGTGCGCTCGAAGCCCTCCGCGCCCTTGGACACCCCCAGGAACAACTCCGCCATGCCACCCGTGGCCAGCGGTTGCAGCAGCCGATAGCGCGACGTCACAGGGACCTCCGGAAGGACGCGGTGGGGACGCTCACCCCTGCGACTGGGTGATCTCGCGCAGGTGCTTCCACGGGTAGATGCCCGTGCTGTGCTGGTCGCTGAAGACGAACGCGAGCGCGTAGTTGCCCACCGGCTGCACCTGCAGCACGCGCAGGTCCGCGGGCACCTGCGAGGGGTCCAGCGTGCGCTTCGCCGTCCACTCGTCCACGCACGCGGCGCACGGGCACTGCTGGCGCAGCACCTGCGCGGTGGCGGTCGTCGTCACGCCGTCGTCCCACGTCAGCGTCAGCGCTTCGCCGTCCGCGGACAGCTTCGCATCCGTCGCGCTGACGGGCTTGGGCGCGGGCTTGATGCGATCCCAGAAATTGCTCACCGGTCCACCTTCCAAGGCTTGGGGACAGCAGCCCCCTCCCTACCATCCTTCCGGCGGGGTGGGGGACGCGCCGCGAAAGCGGGAGGGCCCGGGGAGCGGGGCTTCAGGAAGCCAGCTTGACGGGCAGCCGGTGGCCTTCCAGCCGCACGCCCCGCTGGGCCAGCACCGCGCGCAGGGCCTGCACCACCTTGGGGTCCAGCTGCGCGCCGCTCAGGTTGTCCAGGATCTCCATCGCCTTCTCCAGCGGCATGGCCTTCTGGTACGGGCGCGTGGAGGTGCACGCATCGAAGGTGTCCGCGCACGCCACGATGCGCGCGAGCAGCGGGATGGCCTCGCCCTTGAGCCTGTCCGGGTAGCCCGTGCCGTCCCAGCGCTCGTGGTGGTGGCGCACGCACGCGCGCACCGGGCCCAGGAAGCTGACGGGGCCGATGATGGCGTCGCCAATGGCGGGGTGCTCGCGCATCGTCGCCATCTCCTGGTCGGTGAGCCGGGACTGCTTGCAGAGGATGTTCTCCGCGATGCCAATCTTCCCGATGTCGTGGAGGATGCCGCCATACTGGAGCTGCCGCAGCTCGCGCTCGGTGAGCTTCAGCTCCCGGCCAATCTCCACCGCCACGTCGCCCACCCGCTGGCTGTGGCCGCGCGTGTACGCGTCCTTGGAGTCGATGGAGTTTGCCAGCGCGACGATGGTCTCCAGGTAGCCCTTCTCCAGGCTCTCGTAGAGGCCGCGCGTCTCCATGTCGTACGCCATGAGCTGCTTGCTCATGTAGTTGAACGTCTGGGCCAGCTCCCCCAGCTCGTTCTTCTGCTTGAGGTGCACCTCCACGCCGAACTTGCCGCGCGCCAGCTCCAGCGACGTCGCGATGAACGTCTTCAGGGGCTGCGTGAGGTTGCGGGAGAAGATGGCCGCCAGCACCAGCGCCACCAGGATGGCGCCGCCCAGGCCCAGGAGGATGCGCCGCTCCATGGTCT